>CAZHSU010000026.1:0-6669 GCA_964535095.1 uncultured Candidatus Saccharibacteria bacterium
GGATCCCCCAAATCTACGGGCACAAATACTATTTCGGTATTTCTTTCTTCATCAGGGGTATCAGCTCCTCTGATATAAAAGCTACTACATCCTAAGAAGTTATAATCTTCTTTCTCTATTATATTAAGGCGATGGTTTGTGCTTGGTTTTAAGGAATTAAATAATGCGTCCTTGTCATTAGATATCATGGTGTCTGTATATTTCTTGTTATCAGAAAGTCTGATAAGTTCTGCTGTAAATACCTCATCGCTATCGATTTCATTACCTTCCGCATCTAAAACTACATTTTTTACGTAAATAGAGCTCTCCCATTTGTCATAGTAAAGGAAACAGCTTAAAGAGTCTGTTTCTTCCATTGTGAAAGGAACGGAGACGGGTTGATTTGTTTCAGAATCTACACAACCAAACCGATTATTATCATACCCTTCAATCTCGTTTATTGGGAGGAAATCATATTCTACTCCTGTCTCTGCTAGGATTGTTGTACTTTGAGTAAAATTAAAACCATCATCATCTGCCCAAGGGGTATAGTCTAAATCAATAGGAGTCCCGTCTCCCGTCAATGTAAAACCTGATAGTGCAAGAGCTTCTGAAAGTGGCATGGTTTCTCCGAGGTTATACGGATTGTGGACCCCAAATAGTATCTCTAAGCTTGGTAATTCAACGGGATCAGGATCTTCTAGTGAATCTGCACGATACAAAACTCCACAGAGAAAATGGTCACTCTCTTTTATTGTGAATGGGAAGTTATTAAAGCTATCTCCTGACCTGTTATCTTCACAGTGTATATTCAAACTATATCCATCAATATCATTCATAGTTGCGAAACTATACTCTGCTCCAACTTCTGGGCTTAGTTCTGCAATCTGGTTCCATCCACCATCTTGAACTTCAAATGGAATTCCCTCTACAGGGACACCATCTTTAAGAAGTGAATACCCTGATGCACTAAATGCCTCTGTGAGTGTCATCGAACCTCCTTCTACTGCAAAACCTAGTGTGAGGCGAGGGAAGTTGTCTGATAATGTATAGCTAGTATCACATTTGATGTTTTCATCCTCTGTTAACACAGCAGGGAAAGTTTTTGCTTCCAAAGTATCGACATTGTAGCATGTGGTTGTCCTCTCAAAGCCGTATATATCGGGGAATGTTATGTCATAGCTGATATCTCTCGTTAGGTCATTCAAGGATGCTGTGTAGTGACTATCTTCTAGTGTAAAGGTCACTGGGATTTGGCTACCACCCCCAAATAGACGGAAAGAAGCTGTTAAAGCGGAATCAACAAAATCTTCTCCTGGTATATTTTCAAAAGAGAACTCCAAGGTAGGATCTCCCTCATCTCCCCTTACGGAGCTTGCAAACTTAGAAATAGAAGTTTGATTGAAATAAACAAACACACCGAGGGAAAGAAATAGCATCAAAGAAAGGAGCAATACGTTTCTTTGCTTCATTTTTATATAAGACAGTTTAACTTAAATAAGTATCTATATAAGTGATACTATATATATGAATGAATAGCAAGGAATTTCTTCTATTTCTTTTTCACAAGATAGGCAGAGGGGAAATGCCCTAGAAGGGAGTAGAGTCATAGAGCTCATAAGAATATGTGGGTTTCCTCAACTCAACCCCACGGAGCTGAGTAATTATATCTTTTTGGAATCCCTAGCTCTAATTTGTAGAGCTATGACGCCACCCTTGTCTCCTAGGACACTCAATTATCCCATGTAAAAAAAAGGAAAGCCAATAGGTTAGAGCTTATAGCCGAAAAACTAAAAGAAACCTAGCAACGAAAGGGCTTTTGAAGAAATATTCCCAACGAGGAATGAAGCAATTGAGCCAAATGGAAAAATAGGTAAGACTAACAAAATCACAAGTAAGATACGATATTTCTCTAATTCATCCCAATAATATGAAAGTTTTGGTGGGAGAATAGATCCTACAATTTTGTGACCATCAAGTGGTGGTATTGGAATTAGGTTAAATGTTGCAAGGGAAAGATTAACCATTGCAAAGGTTGTCAGGAATAAGGAAAAGATTGAGTTCCCTTCTGGTTTGAACAGGAAATTTATCAAAGCTGTTAATAGTAATAAAACTATATTCGAAGCTGGTCCTGCAAGTGAAGTAAGAGCAACTCCAAGCCTTTCATTATCAAAATTCCGGGGATTAATCGGTACGGGTTTACTCCAACCGACTCTGAAGATGATCATGCTCAATGCTCCCATGGGGTCTATGTGTGCAAGTGGATTTAGTGTTAGTCTTCCGTATGCTTTTGGTGTTGGGTCATCTAAGGCAACTGCTGTCTTTGCATGGGCATATTCATGTATGGTAGATGCTATAAGTATTGAAGGCACAGCGAAAAGAATCCAATATAGTATTTCAGATGTTAAAAAATTCATACTATTATATATCACACTTTCGAGGTGGTTTGAAGCACAAAGATTCCATCACCGTTCAATTTGTCTAATGGAGAGTTTCACTAAATCATGCAATAGCTACCTTGTTCAAATATCTTTTTGTTACTAGATTATATTCGTTTATAAAGATTGAGGAACATACTAGTTCTACATCAGTACACTTGTAGCATGTATTGATTAAAGAAATGGGACAGTCCTATTTTTTGGTGAGGTAGAGCAGTGGGCTTTCTCTCTTCGGATATGCTTCAATTTATTCCCCTTCAGTAGTCTTTCTGTATTGTTTGTTCAAAAATTTTGTTTAGGTCAAATGTTTACATAATCGTTAAAATCTTCTAATATGTGTAAAGAGATATGGGTGTTTTGCTCTATAATGAGCCTTGTAATATTTGTGGTAAACAGAAAAAGATAGAAGAAATATAAAAACCCTTGCTTGATTTGATACTTTAATATATAATCCACCCTATGGCAAAAACATGTGAACTTTGTGGAAAATCTACAACTGCTGGAAACAGGATTCAGCATAAGCACTCTATTGGGTGGAGGTATAAAGCTCCTAAGACAAAGAGGACTTTTAAACCAAACCTAAGAAGTGTAGCAGTGGAGATAGATGGTACACCATCTAAGATAGATGTGTGTATGAAATGCTACAAACAGCTTAGAAAAGAACAGGAGTAGCTCCTCTTAAGCTATCAATAGGCCCTTTTTAATGCTATCATTATCCAATGGCAGAAGAATTCCCTGATGATAAAGTAGAAGAAGGTTCTGACAATATTCCCGAGAAGCAACGGGTTAGTGACCCTGAAAACGAATTATCAAAAATTCTCACAGGTATAGATATGCAAGAGAATCCCGTGGAGCTTACTAGAAAAATGTATGAGGATAGGGGGGAGGTTTTTGAGAAGTATGGAATAAAAAAAATAGAGGACCCCTCAGTGTATACAGAGTATGACTCTTATTATACATATATCCTTCATTTTATCAGAAGCAAGGAGATAGAAGTAAATTTTCTAAGCAAAGAAGATTTTAACAATTCTGATCTCCCTGCAGGACTAACAGCATTTACTACAAAGGAAAAGTCTATATATGTTATAGATGATTTCGAAGGCTATACTGCAGAACAGAAGCGTAATCTGTTTGCTACTAGCTTGCTTCATGAGACAATCCATATATTACAAAGGGACCTTGAAGGGAAAATGCCTCCAGAGGAAAAGGAATATGAGGCATACCTTGCTGCAGATTTGGGTGATTATTTCTTTCTTGCTGGTGCGATACTTCCAAAAGAGACTCCAGAAGAAGAAAGAAAACTTCAGATTCATAAGCTTGCCAATAAATCTATTATGCAGGGCATACTTATGTCGTCGCTGATATCATATAAGAATAAGGGTATTAAAGCAGAAGATATCCCTTTCCTCTATAAATAATTTTCTCCCTCTCGAGTTTTTCTCTCCTAAATGATAGAATTCATCTAATTAATTCGAAACACAATTTTGTTCATGACAATATTAGATTCCATTTGGGAAATCCTTACATACGATATTGGAATAGATCTTGGCACAGCCAATACAATGGTGTATCTTCGAAATCATGGAGTAGTGGTTTCTGAACCATCTGTTGTTGCTATAGACAAAAGAACAAAGGAAGTTCTAGCTGTGGGCAAAGAAGCCAGGCAGATGATTGGGAGAACCCCAAGTAATATCGTTGCAGTAAGGCCACTTAGAGATGGTGTTATATCAGACTTTGATACTACCCAAGCAATGATTCATCACTTCATTACAAAAGCACATAAATATAATAATAAGGGATTGAAACTACAAAGACCAAGAGTTATTGTCGGAGTACCATCATCCGTAACAGAAGTAGAGAGACAAGCAGTTATTGATGCTGTAAAAACTGCACAGGCAAGACAAGTATATGTTGTTGAAGAATCCATGGCAGCGGCAATAGGGGCAGGTCTTCCAATTGAAGATGCATCTGGTAGCATGATAATAGACCTTGGTGGTGGAACTACGGACATAGCGGTATTCTCCCTCGGAGATATCGTTGTTGGAAAAACAATGAAAACTGCTGGAGATGAAATGGATCAAGACATCGTAAATTATATAAAATCAAAATATAATCTGTTAATTGGTGAGAGGACCGCAGAGGACATGAAAATAATGATGGGTTCTGCAATGCCTCTTAAGAGAGAGAAAAAATATCCTGTGCAGGGAAGAGATCTGTTAACGGGTCTTCCTAAAACAATTGAGCTAAGTAGCATTGAAGTCAGGGAGGCAATGATGTCTACAATATTGTTAATTACCGAGACTATAAAAGATGCCATTGAAGAAACTCCTCCAGAATTGCTAAAGGACTTAGTCTCTGCAGGAGTATGTGTTGCGGGAGGAGGAGCATTAATTCGAGGTTTAGATGCATATTGGACACAAGAATTGGAATTACCAGTAAGGATTGTAGAAGATCCACTATCTGCCGCAGCAAGAGGGACATCTCTCATGCTGGATCACATAGAACTTCTTGAGAGAGTACAGAGATCTTGGGAAGAGTTAGTTTAGAATTAGGAGACATGCTGAATAGAAAAAAAGTCACCAAAAACATATTTGGAGAGAATTCTTTTTTCCTTTTTGGTATCGGAATTGCAGGAATTCTTCTCCTCCTAGATTCCTTCTCTTTAATCCAACCTTTCAGAGATATATTTTCCTTCACTTTTACCCCTGTATATGCAAGTGCGAAAACCCTTTCTGGGAATGTGAAAGAATATTTCGGAACAGTTGGGAAAATTGATGAATTTAGGAAAGAATATAATGATTTGAAGATTGCGATATATGAGAAGGATATTAACAATGCATATTACCAAGTATTGCTTGAGGAGAATGCCTCATTAAAAAAACAGATAGAGTTAGGGAATACAGAGAGGAAATATCTTCTGTCTAAAGTTTTGGGAGTGCAGAATATTAGTAATATGCAGATAGATAAAGGGACTCGTGAGGGTGTGAGAAAGGGAGCTGTTGTGTCTTCAGGAAATATGTTTGTAGGGACAGTGGAGAGTGTGGATATGGAGGGAGCACTTGTTCTTTTGCCATATTCCAAATCTAGTACTTTTGAAGTTTTTGTTACAAATGTAGGAGTGAAAGATGGAAAGATTGTTGAAGGTGTTCCTGTTCTTAGTCATGCAGTAGTAAGGGGAGGGGGAGATCATATTAACATTGAGAATATTTCAATGAATTCTGAAGTGAAAGATGGAGATATTGTTGTAACAAGAGATTCTAAAATAGATAGATATTTGATTGTGGGGCAGATTGCAAATTTGGTAAGCAATCCTGCTGCGACATCTAAAAGTGCGAGAGTTGCACCATTGATGGATTATGATAATTTAATGACAATATTTGTAGAGATAGATTAGTATGGATAGATTTTTGAAAATATTATATACAATTGTTAGTTTGTTCCTCCTGCTTTTTCTGGAATCTTTTTTTGTGGAGTTGTTAGGTTTCAACATTATCTTTCTTGTTCTGCTTTTTGCATATAAAAGGATTGATTGGAAGCAACTTTTGTTTACAAGAACTGTATTGTCTATTGCTATGGATGTTTCAATGCATTACAAATTGGGTACAAATCTCCTTTTGTTCATTGTCCCTCTTGGGATATTTATTCTTTTCTCAATGTTTTCCTCTGTGGAAGAGGGGATTGGCTCATATGTTGTGAGATTCTTTTCAATATTTCTCTACTACTTGCTAAATATTCTTCTTCCGAGTCTGCTTCTTTCTGGTACATTTGGATATATTGATGGAAAGTTAATATTACTGTCATTAATTAAATCTGTCATCTCCATCTTGTTACTTGTTGGAGTGAACTTTCTGACAGGAGGGTTGAGAGAAAGAGGAAATGCATGGCAGATTAGGTTAAAATAGGGGATGAATTTAAAAATTTCTAAAAAAATTACAGAGGATTACAAGCGGAAGCCATTGAAGGTGGATTTGTCACCTAAGAGCCTTTTTGCAGATATGAAAAGTACCTTTAGGAAAGGGAGTGAGGAGGTGTTTAATCCTGCATGGAATTATGTCCTTTTGTTCTTGGCTTTTGTGGGAATGTTTGCCTTCCTTTTTGTGCAATTGTCTACATTGCAAATTACTCAGGGGAAGGAGATGTTGGATAAGTCTAAGAATAATCAGATTAGGATAAGGGAGGATACTGCTTTTAGAGGGGTTATTATGGATAAGAATGGGAAATTATTGGCACAGAATGTGTCTTCTATAAATGT
>CAZHSU010000027.1:0-4519 GCA_964535095.1 uncultured Candidatus Saccharibacteria bacterium
ACATACTGTTTATTGTTTTTTGTTGTATCCATCATCAATTATCTATATTAGTGTTAGGTACAGGAAGACATTTTATACTATTTTTTTTAATTGTCAAATGACAGTCCGTTTAAACGACTGCTTTGCACATATACATTCCCTATATGTGCCTGATTGGATAGAAAGTGGTTTGAAGAGCGAATACCATTTCCATCGTGTGCATCATAATCCATAAAACCCATTCCAAGCATATCTCTTCCCCCCATCAGATTATTCGCTGCATACGAGACTCTGTTCCACCAAAGCCCATCATCAGAGTTACTTCCAAATATGTTTCCCCCTTTGAAGAATTTTAAAGACTCAGCTAAATCTTTTTGCCCTGAATACCTCATTAATGCCCAAGTTCCTACTTCAATACTTCTTCCATTATTATTAATTAAATCATCTTCTGTGTATGATGTGCCATGAGCCGCATTGAACTCTCCTAAATGCCAATATGGGACTACTTGAAACCATCCTCTTGCATCGCTATATGGATTTGGCCCAAGATTATTTCCTCCATTGCTCTCTGTCATTGAAACTGCAATGAAAGTAGGCAGAAGGAGTTCTGGTGTGTAATTAGGATATATTTCAGAATATTTCTTTGCTTCTCTAAAAAAATCTTCTTTTACCCATTTTAACTTAGTATCTGGCCAAAATTCGATTGCCCTATTCCAAATTTCTTCCATCTCTGGAGATTCTGTTAAATCTTTCTCACTAGGTAAGTTTTCAGATGCCATTACTTGACTCGAGGAATTGAAAGGATCGGATGAATCCATCTTCCCACAGGCACTAGCAGAGAGAATCGCAAAAGCTGCAGCTGCCACTAGAATTCCCTTCTGTGTAGCCCTTTTCAACCTATCTCCTATACCAACCTTTTCCCTTATTCTTGAAGTAATCTCTACCTTTTTTCTCGGTTCATCCGATTCATTTAGTGTCGAAACCTCAGTATCAGGTTGTGTAGGAATCTCCTCATGAGATACCTCATCATCTGTGGAATACTGACTATCTAATTGTGTCGGACTGTCTCCCATAATATTTATTTTTATATTGTATAAATCGGGGTGACTCGACTTGAACGAGCGACCTCTTGTACCCCATACAAGCGTTCTATCCATCTGAACTACACCCCGTTGGACTATTATACTATACCAGAGATTAAAGAACTTCAAACTTTCTCAATCTCTCCCTCAAATCCTCAATTCCAACAAAAACTATTCCCCTAATTCCAAAACTCTCTGCAACCTTAATGTTAATAGCAGAATCATCAATGAAAATCATATCCTCATATCTGCACCTAACTCTCTCCTGAAGATCCTCATATGCCCTAACATCTGG
Organism: uncultured Candidatus Saccharibacteria bacterium; assembly: GCA_964535095.1. GTDB lineage: Bacteria > Patescibacteriota > Dojkabacteria > SC72 > SC72 > UBA5232. The sequence goes on from CAZHSU010000027.1 coordinate 1,357, forward strand.
CTTCAAATACTCACTCAAAGGAAGTAAGCCATCAAAATACTTCTTGAAATCCAACCTCTGCTCATATGGTGCCAACTGCTCAGAAGAAATGTTCGTAAAAAGATATCTAGAAATACCCTTCTCTCTTAACTCTAACAAAAGAGAAACAATATCTCCATCTAATTCCCCCTTACCAACATCCAAAAGGACATTCGAAAAATCTAAGAGAATAACCATTACTTAATCTCAAGAATTACTTGGTTAGGACTTAGGATTGCACTAAGTTTAAACTGAGCTCTGGAACCTTTGGTGAATGTATATATAGATTTTTCTCCCTCTCTAGATGTTGTAACCGATACTCCCGTAGGAAGAGTTTGCCCATTCAAAGATTTAACTGCCCTATCTAATCTTAAACTCTCGAAAGTTAATACCAATTCTCGATCATCATTATACTTCGCACTTGCCATAGGTATAGGAGTATCTCCAGTAGCAGAAACATCAAAGGTTAGCTTTAAAATTCCACCAGAAGCAGAGTATGCAAAAGAGCTAATTGTTGCTCCTTTATCTTCTCCTACTCCTGAAATTGACTGATTCTCCAAAGAGAACTCTGTACTTCCTAAATTACCAGAGATCTCTCTTTCACCAGGATATTTAACATTCAAAATGACACTCCATGTATTCTGCTCACTACTCTTTGAAACCAAGTCTAACTTAAATATTGTACTCTGAGAAAGACCAATATCGTAGAAACTCTTAGTCTGTGCTCCAGAGACATTTCTATACAATCTCAAAATCCCATCTTTGTTAATTGCTCTCTCCCCTTGGTATGCAATTCCTGAATTATCTTTCTCTATATTCGTAATCTCAAGTTTAATGACATTTGAATTAGCATCATATCTAGCAGTAACTTTTGGCTCACTTGGTCCTTTTAGATTAAAGACAAATTCATGATATCCCGCTTTTGAAGAATCTGTGATACTCTCCAATGTAAACTTATCCTCTTCTACAAAAGTTCCTACTTCCTGTGTGCTAGATGAGAAACCTGTATAGTCTCCTGTTATCTCTTCTTGCTTCTTTGGTTTCTCCTTCTCATCTTTCTTATCCTCCTCTTTATCTTCATCCTCTGACTTACTATCTCCCTCTGTTTGTGTAGTATCTGCCTTATTATCCCCCTCCTCTACATTGCTTCTTTTAATAATGTAAGTGGTGAGACCGGCGATGACAAGTAAAATTAGAATAAAATATATTACAGATTTTTTCATATATTTTTCCTTAACATTTTAATACTTAATCCTAGCATAGTGCACAACATATTGAAATAGCTAGAGAATGTGGTAGGATTTAGTATGGCGAAAGTAATTGAAATAGAGAATGGGGAAGAGATTTCCCCAGTAGAAGAGAAGATTGAAGAAACTCCAAAAAAAGTTGAAACACCTATCGGGAAGAAGAAATTTGATAAGAGAGTATTAATTTTTCCAATTGTGGCTGTTCTCACTATTGTCGGAATTGCCCTCTTCTATTACTTTGGTATATACAAACTAAGAGCAACACCTCCTGCAGATGTTGTGCTTTTTAATGGAAATTATATTTCTTCAAGCTCAATAAAAAGGCTTTTCTCAAAAGACCTCCCTCTTCTCTCAGAGCCTCAAGAACCAAGAACTGAAGAGAGTCCATTAAATGGGTTGCTCTTTACGAAAAAGGAGATGGACGAATTGAAGAAGAAAAGACCCGTTGCTGTAATGACAAATAATCATGTGGATGCAAGATTTGCCTCTGGATATAATAGTGCAGATATTGTCTATGAGGCAAATGCAGAGAGTGGAATAACTAGGAATCTTGCAATATATTGGAGTAATGCTCCAGACAAAGTTGGTCCTGTTAGAAGTTTGAGACAATATTATTTGGAATGGGCAAGTGAATATGACCCTCTATTAATAAGAGATGGCTGTGCTGAGAGTACAGATCCAAAAGCAAATGCTTGTGGAAATGTATATGCTTACGGAATTAAAGATATCGCTACAATTGGGGCATGGAGATGGAATGATGGCAGAAGAGTTGCACCACATAATGAGTATAATTCTGTAAATAATGCTTGGGAATATGCGAAAAAGATGAATTGGGATAGCTTCCCAAGTTCCATTCAAAGTCTAGAGTTTAAGAATGATGCGGACATGGCAGATAGAGGGAAGAAGACAGTCGTAAAAACAGTCTTCCATATGAGAATAAATAATGGAGGAGCATACGATGCAATTTGGACTTATGATCAGCCAACAAATACATATTTTAGAAAACTTGGAGGTAGAGATGATATCGATCAGGAGACAAATACACAGGTGAATGCAAAGAATGTTGTGATACAAAAAGTCAAAATGAGTGCTTCTTCAGATGGTACTGCAAGAGTTGTAATCCCTACAATTGGAGAAGGAGAAGCAATTATTTTGCAAGACGGGAAAATTATCAATGGTAAGTGGAAAAAGGAGTCTAGGACAGGAAGAACAAAGTTCTATGATACTAGTGGTAAAACCATAAAATTCAATCGTGGTAGAATATGGATATCTGCTGTGCCCCAAACAGATGGAAAATTTGATATAATTGAACAATAATATAAACCAGTTGGGGTGAGAATGTTAAAAAATCTATTCATTTCGAAAGTCAGGATAAGCATTTTAGAGACATACATGTCAGATTTAAATGCTTCACACCATGTAAGAGGTTTGGTTCGAATCCTAGATGAGGAGATTAATGCCGTTAGAAGAGAATTAATGAATTTGGAAAAAGCAGGGATTCTCAAATCTAAAAAAGAAGGGAATAAGGTTGTATACAGAGTTAATAAAGAATGCCCTATTATCTACGATCTAAGGTCCCTTTTTTACAAAGAATCTGGACAAGGACAAAAAATCCTGAAGATTGCTAAAGAGATTGAAGGTGTACAAGTTGTTGTTCTTACAAATAGTTTCATTATGAAAAAACATGAGAACCCTACTGATGTAGATTTCCTTTTTATTGGCGATATGAAATTAAGAGATTTGACAACAGCAGTCGCCGAATTAGAAAAAGATTTAGAACAAGAAATCCGATTTAGTGCTATTAGAAAGGAAGATTTCGATTTTGCAAGAAAAAAGAAAGAACCTTTCTTGATGAATATCCTAGAAAGCGATAAAATCGTACTCTTTGGACAGATATC
>CAZHSU010000027.1:4619-6554 GCA_964535095.1 uncultured Candidatus Saccharibacteria bacterium
GTTGTTACAAGAAAAGCAGATGTAGACTTCACAAATGAAGAGGATCCTCTAACTATTATAATGGGAACTAATTATGATGCAACAGAATGGGATCATGAAGATTTCAGAGAAATATATATTCCAAAGGAGAAGATGAGATCTAGTGATGGCGAATATAGATATTTTGCAATCTTCAAGCAGTGGCCGAAGAAGGCAAGTGAATTCAATAAATTCTTGAAGACAAGAGAGGGAGAGACTATTGGTGTAGAGATTGATGAGTTTGTAACACCATACCAAGTTCCAATCTTCCAAGAAGGGAATAACAGGATTGAATCTTTAACAATCGGAATCAATTTAGATGATGAGGCTGGTGCGAAGGTTACAAGTCTCCTTTATAACTCTGGCCATATCCCAGCAATGTATACTATTGAAGAACAGAATGATTTAGAACCACAAAATATTAAAATTGACTATGTAAAAGTTACAATCGGATTGATAATTTCATTAATTGCAGCATATGCATTCCTCTTCATTTTCAAATATGATACAAAGACAAACTTAGTGAAATCGTTACTTTCAACAATTTTCACCTTAGCTCTATATCTTTCATATCTCAAATTGGCACAGATACCAGTAGATACATTCATGCTTACAATAACTGCAATCTTAATAATTATTTTCATTAGAGCCTTAACTAGCAATAGAGATTCTGAATTGTATATAATTCTTGGTTCAATTGCTATTTTAGTTACAATCAATATCTTAGGAACTGGATTAATGGCAGCCTTTGCAATACAAATGATTTCATTAATCGCAATCTCAAAAGCATCCTTAGTGATAACAGATTGGTATATAGATAATGTAAGAAATATATAAATATGGAAATGTTTAAATCAATAATTAACAACTGGAGTCTCTACCAATTATTATCCTTAGTTGGAATGTTCCTTTTTGTTTTAATATTCTTTGTATTCGCAACTTGGATTATTAGTGGAAAAAGAAAAGAATTTATTAAGCTCTCCCTTTTCTCCTTCCTCAGTGCTACTGCATTAACAATCCTTTCATTCATTATTCTCAATATAGCTTTTAAAATAGAGATTACATATATTTTTCTCCTCACTACCATTGTAGTCCTTCTAGTAGAAGTAATGAGTATCGGAATGATTCTTGGATTCTTCACTTCACAACATATGCAGAAAGAGGTTAGTCCATTACTGCTAAGGAAAGAAGCCTTAAAGGACTCTATTCAGCTTACAATCTTCATCGTCCTACTCATTATGGCATTTATCCTCTCACTAACAGGAACACCATTTGTATTCATACTAACTACAACAATTCTCTCAATCGCTACTATTTGGGTAAACTTCTTCTTGGTTACATTAATCTTTAAAAATGATTAAGAGGCCAATAGTTGTAATTGCTGGTTGTACTGCATCAGGGAAATCAGATATTGCAATAAAACTCGCAAAAGAAATAGGTGGGGTTATTATCAATGCAGATTCAAGACAGGTATATAAAGAGATTTCTATTGGAACAGCGAAACCAATCGCAGAAAGCAGAGAAGGTGATATTCTCATTGTTGATGGAATTAAACATTACCTATACTCATATATTTCTGTAAAAGAAGATTATAATCTATACAGATACCAACAAGATGTTTTTGCACTCTTAGAGAAGCTTCCAGAAGATGTAGTACCAATATTGGTTGGAGGTACAGGACTATATATAGATTCTGTTGTATACAATTACAAATTAAAAAAGGAACAACAGAGCAATGAAGATGTTAATTTGGATTCATTAAGTATTGAAGATTTACAGAAATTAGTAGGAGAAGAAAAGTTAAAAGAACTTAATGAAAGTGATAAGCAGAATCCAAGAAGATTAATTCATATTCTCAAACATGGATTGCCAAGTATAGAGAAAGGAGAACCTTTGAATCATCTATATTTCTTTCTG
>CAZHSU010000028.1:0-2103 GCA_964535095.1 uncultured Candidatus Saccharibacteria bacterium
AAAAGTTAAATGAAATAATCCAAGAATTCGATTTCGATACTGTAGATGACCCAACCTCTGGGAGATTGTTTACAGACGGAAAAATAGAAATTAGTGACATGTTGTACATACGACATGATGACCAACAAATTCAAATATCGTATGAAGAGCTTGTAGAAAACTCATGTATAATTAATCGTGTTAGATATATCACTCCAGAATTTTTGTTAGAAGTAAAAAAGGAATGGAATAGAGATAAAGATCGTAAAGATATAGAATTCTTGGAAGAGTTCTTAGAGGGAAACAAATAGGGTATAATGTAATATGTCTAACCTACACACCATATTCCCTAAAGTTGCCATAGTAGCAGATCAAATGACCTCTTTTGGTGGAGCAGACAGAGAAATGTACTCAATGCTAAAAGTTCTTCCCAATGCAGACATATACACAGTTCTCTTCTACAAAGAAAAATATCCAACACTAAAAAACAAAGTATACACATCATTTGTACAAAAATGGACAAAAATAGTAGGAAAAGGATTCAGCAGACACCTCAAGGTATTAAATCCAATAGCATATGAAAACTTCGACCTAGCAGGATATGACTTAGTAATAAGTATATCTGCAGGACCAGCCAAAGCTGTAATTACTGGCATAGACCAACCACACCTAGCAATGGTCATGACACCCCCTAGAAGCCTCTGGGACAAAGAATTAAATGTAAGAGGATCCAAACTAAAATGGCTCTACAAATCCCTCTCAAATGTACTAAATACATATCTAAGAATATGGGATACCAGTATCGCAAAAAGAGTAGACTACTGGAGTGCAAACTCCCAATTCATTGCTAGAAAAATTAAAAAAACATACGGAGTAGATGCAAAAGTAATATATCCGGGTGTAGAGAAAAAATATTTTGAAGAGGGGAAAGATGAAAAGGAGAGAAAAAAGTTAATTAAAAAATACAATATACCAAAAGACTTTGTATTAGTAGTCTCCAGACTCTACGATTACAAAAGAGTAGATTGGGCAATAAGGGCATGTATAGAAAGTGGAGAGAATCTCGTAATTGTTGGTGAAGGGCCAGATAGAAAATATTTAGAAAATATAGCAGAAGGTCATGAAAATATATACTTCCTTGGATTCATTACAGATCCCGAAGTACAAACAATCTACGGCATTGCCAAAGTCCTCCTCTTCTGTGGAATTGAAGATTTTGGGTTAGTTCCAGTAGAAGCAATGGCAAGTGGAACACCAATATTTGCATATGGATATGGAGGAGTATTAGAAACTGTAAAGGCAGGAGTAACGGGAGAATTCTTCATGAGTGAAGAAGAATTAGCAAAAATGCTTAAGAATTATGATAAAAACAGGTATAATGAACAAGCAATTAAAAAGCATGCTCAGACCTTTACAGAAGAAAGATTCGTATCTAACTTTACTAAACATCTCAAGGAGATATATGAACAAGAAAAGACAAGGGCAGGGAGTTAACGATATCAAAGTAGCAGTAGTATATGAGCCAATATATAAAATGGGTGGAGGGGAACTACATCTCAAATATATTTTAGAAGCATTTCCAAACTCAGAACTTTTTACTGCATACTATGATGAGGAAATAATTCAAAAAGAATTCCCTAACATAAAAGTTCATCATTCATTTATGCAAAAACTTCCTGCGAAGGATAAACTTAGATATCTATACCTTCTTCTAAATCCTCTCGCATACAAATCTTTCAAGTTCCAAGATTTTGATGTCATCATCTCCCTCTCATCATCATTTGCTAAATTTGCACATACAGACGGGGTAAAACATATAGACCTCTGCATGACCCCTCCTAAACTTTTCTGGCAGAAAGATGACAGGACTCTTAAAAATCCTAACCAATTAACAGGTATAAATAGGATTCTTTTCAAAATATATTCCTTTTTCATGGATACATTTCTTGAAGATTTATGGAAAAAATGGGATAGAAATGCAGCAAGAAAATGTGACAAAATTGCAGGAATATCTAATGTAGTAAAGGATAGGATTAAAAAGTATTACGATTACGATGCAGATGTCATATATCCACCAGTAGAGGTTAGGAAGATATTGGAATATCCACAGGTAAATAGAAAGGA
>CAZHSU010000028.1:2203-6506 GCA_964535095.1 uncultured Candidatus Saccharibacteria bacterium
ATCCACCAGTAGAGGTTAGGAAGATATTGGAATATCCACAGGTAAATAGAAAGGAAAACTGGTACTTATACTTCGGTAGAGTTGAAACATATAAAGGTGTTGAATTAGCAATAAGGGCTTGTGATGTTTTAGATTTACCTCTTAAAATTGCGGGAGCAGGAGCAGACTTAGAGGCAATGAAAGAGTTAGTAGAAGAATTAGGTGCAAAAGGAATTGTAAAATTCTTAGGCTTTGTAAGCGAAGAGGAGAAATATGAACTGCTAAGTAGGGCTAGGGCACTCTTCTTCCCTGTTAGGGGTGAAGATTTTGGAATTGTACCAGTCGAAGCCAATGCTTTCGGCACTCCAGTCATTGCATATAGAGATGGGGGAGTGATGGAAACAATTTCAGAAGATAATCCAAAAACAGGTGTCTTCTTTGATGAATACACACCAGAAAGCTTGATAAAAGTCTTAAAGAAATTTAAACCAGAGGATTATACTCAGGATAATTGTAGAAAGCAGTCAGAAAACTTTGCCTCTGAAATTTTCATATACAAGTTACAGAACTATGTCAAAGACACCTTACAAGGTAATTAAGAGGGTGTTGGATATAGTTGTATCCTTTACTCTTTTAATATTTTTTTCACCTCTTTTTATATTTATTTCAATCCTAATTATTCTCACAGAAAGGGATAGTGTCTTTGTTGAAGAACCTTTGAGATATGGGTTGAATGGTAAAGAATTTAGAATGTTTAAGTTTCGGACAATGATCCCTAATGCTCACAGGGAACTTTTGGAGAATCCGGAATATAAGGAGTTGAGAGGAAAATGGGAGAAAAATGGTAATAAGTTGAAGGTTCATGAAGATTCAAGAATTACATGGATTGGTAAGATTTTAAGAAAAACAGATATTGATGAATTACCTCAGTTAATGAATGTGTTAGTAGGGCAGATGTCATTAATTGGTCCAAGACCGACATATAAGACAGAGATGGGGAATCATCTCAAGAAATATCCAAAAGATGAAAAATTTCTCAAAGAGATATTCAAAGTTAGACCTGGTATTACTGGAATATGGCAAGTTTCTGGAAGAAACAATATTCCTTTACATGAGAGGCTACCAATGGAGGCAAATTATGCAAAGAATCTAAATTTCAAAGAGGATTTAACAATTTTCATTAAAACTCCTAAAATAGTCCTAACTAGAGAGGGGGCATATGAGTAGAGATATTGTAACAATAATAAAATCTGTAAATTATTCAGAAGCGGACAAAGTTCTTACTGTTTTCGGTAGGGAAAATGGAAAATTTACACTATTTGCTAAAGGAATTAGAAAAATAAATAGCAAGAATAGGGGTAATATGCAGACTCTAAGTACTAGCAAGATATCTTTTTTTGAAGGGAAGGGAATGCCTCTTCTTACAGAATCCGAACTTGTGAATATATTAGATTTAGAAAATCTCAATGTTGAGAATGTTAAAAGAATCCTCTTTATGCTGAATAAATTTTTGCAAGAAGGAGACTCATATCCTCAACTTTTTGATTCATTACAAAAAGCACTGAAGAAAGAATTGAGTCTAGAAGCTACAAATAAGTTGAGGATAATATTTTTGAAAGAGATGGGTTTTTTGGAAGATTTTTCTAGCTGTACATATTGTGGTGAGAAGAAAGATTTAGCTTTTTTGGACAAGAAGAATTTTGCATTGGTTTGTAAAAATTGCTACACTAAATACGGAGGGAAGCCCCTTGGTGAGCTTCCTTATGAATCTAAAGTTTTGAGCGATGCTTTAGACTTCTATATTAAAAAGATTGTAGAAGAAATCTAATGAAAAAGAGTACTGCCATAATATTATCACTGATTACTTTCTTTACATCTTTTCTTTTTTTGAGATTTTCGACTTTTGCACAATCATCCAATCTTGTTGATACTATTGTAAATATTTATGGTTATACATCTTCAATGGTTCTTGCTCCTGCAATTGTGGAAGCAGGTGAACGGTCTACAGTTAGCATTGTTGTAAGGGATATGGGGAATAATCCTCATGTCGGAAGAGAAGTGGAGATTCATGAGCAGTATACTTCAGGAGGCCTGATTTTTGTTCAACCCACAGCCCCAAGTGACCCTGAAGGTAATGTTACTGGTTCTGTTACTGCTAGAATTCCGGGTATATACCATATTTGTGCTAAGGATGTAACTCATGGTGTTGGTACAGTTCTGGTTGAATGTCAGCAGTTAACAGTTAATCCTGTTGTTGTTCCAAATATGGGGCCAGAACCTACATATACCCCTGGGAGTAAGAATACTCTTTCTTGGACAACGAATGGCAATGGTACTTATGATTACTATTTAGAAGCGAGTACAACAGCAGATTTTAGCAATATAGTTAGCAATAGTGGTTGGATTAATACTACAACATATACTGTAGAAGATTTGAATGATGGGCAGATTTATTATTACAGAGTGAAAGCAAGAAATAATGGGATTGCGGAGAGTGCTTGGTCTAATATTGTTGGTTCTACACAGGATTTTAGTGGTCCAACAATTCTTTTCAAGGGTTCTTCTTCTCTTCCACCTAGCACCACAGTCTCAGATTTCGATCCTAATACTACTTTTACACTTTCATATACATTGAGTGATCCAAGTGGTATTGGCACACGAACTCTAACAGTTGTTCTTCTTAATGGTTCTAGAGTATCTCTTCCATATACCGCTACTTTTGATGGTACAAATTGGATTGCAACAATTAAGTTAGGAGATTTGCCAAAAGAGAATGGTATTAAGTTGTTTCCTGCATACTCCTTCTTCCTTGAAGCTTCAGACAGTTTTGGGAATGTTTCTAGGAATGGAAGAGGTAATATACAAATCTTTCCTCTACCAGTAGAAGGAGAAACAATTACAACACCAGGAAGGCCAGTTTTAATCGAGAATGAGGACGATTTCTCATTTACTTGGGTTCCTGCATATAATAGCTTGACAGAAGAAGTGGTTTCTAACTATGAAGTAGAATGGTGTGAAAATCCGAATTTTACGAACTGTAATTCTAATAACTTAAAAACGGATATAAATAGTGTAACTCTTGAGAATCTAAAAGCAGGTAAATGGTATATCAGGGTAAGGGCTTTTGATATTACAACAAATAAACAGAGTGATTGGTCTGCTGTATTATCGTTCACTATTTTGGAGAAAAAGCCAGAGAAACCGATATTCCCAATTGAAAAACCCAAAGAGGTGTTCCCATTTCCAGAAGCTTTGAAAGATATAGAGGATACAATAGGGAAATTAGATCCAACTGTAAAAAAGACAATAACATTTACTGCTTTGGCAGGGAATATGGTTGCAGGTATGAATGTTCTTCTTAATCTTTTGGGTTCAATTCCATATGTTCTGACACAGATTTCTATTGCATTCCTTAGTTTGCTAGGATTTAGGAAAAAGGGGATTCTTTCTGGTTATATATATGACTCCATTACAAAAGATCCAGTAGAACAGGCAATTCTTAGAGTGTTTACAGAAGAGGATAAGTTGGTTTGGACAGATGTTACAGATGCGAAAGGTAGGTATAGAACTCCAGAATTAGAAGATGGTAAATATCGTATAGTAGTTACAGCTAATGAGTATTCTTTCCCTTCCAAAATTATTACAACTTTGAAAGATTACCCTTTGGAGAGGGTATATCATGGACTATTTTTTACTGTTAAGGATGGAATAGTTCCTAATTTCTCTATTCCTATGGATTTTGAGAAGGCAACGAAGACAGAGATTATGGAGGGTAAATTTATTTCAAAGACTAAATGGGTATGGAGAATTGCTCATATAGTTCTCTTTATAGTAGGTTTGGTATTTAGTCTCTATGCTCTTAAAACAAACCCTGTTTGGTGGAATTATTTCATTGTCTCCCTATACATGGTATTCCTTGCTCTTCTCTTCTTCTCCTTCTTGAGCAAGAGGGATAGGTATGGTGTAGTTAGAGATAGTAATGGTAATCCAATACCAGGTGTTACAATATATCTTTCAGATGGTGAGTTTGGAAAAGTTATTGCTACTAGAGTTACAGATGAGTTAGGAAGATACAAATTCTTGGTTGATGAAGGTTTGTATCGTATTACTGTTAATGCTCGTGGTTTTGTTCTTAAGGGTAGTGATAGTTTGAAAAGAATAAGAGTAATGGGTGGAGATATGGAAGTTTTGAGTCCAAATCTTGAATTAAAAGAAATTGGTTAAAGTTATTGAAATATTCTCTGTTTCTTACTATAATCTCTTTGTTTGTGGGTGTATAGCTCAATTGGTAGAGCAAACGACTCTTAATCGTTTGGTTCGGGGT
>CAZHSU010000029.1:0-2664 GCA_964535095.1 uncultured Candidatus Saccharibacteria bacterium
CTCGATATGGCAAATACAAAAGATATAAAACCAAAGAGTGCAACAGCAAAAAAGGAAACAAAGCCTGTTGCAAAAACATCACCAAAAGCAACTTCTGACAGCTTTGCAGTAATTCAGATTGCAGGTGTTCAGCTCAAAGTACAAGTAGGAAAAGAGTATGAAGTAAGCAAGTTGGAAGGAAAGAAAGGTGATAAAATAGAAGTAAAAGAAGTTCTCTTGCTCTCAGATGGTAAAGATGTAAAAGTCGGAAAACCATATGTAGACGGTGCAGTTGTAAAACTAGAAATCACATCTCAGAAAAAGGATAAAAAGATTGAAGGTTTTAAATATGCAGCTAAAGCAAGAAGGAGAACACACTATGGACATAGATCAAGTATTACGAGAGTAATAGTTAAGAGTATTTAGTAACATGCCCAAACAATATTTCTTCGAAGCTGGAACATTTCCAGATTTATCATACACAGAGCTTGTTTCTGTTTTGTCTGCTTTCGGATATCAGAAAGAGTGTATAACAAGATTTGGAGATAATATCTTTTTTGTTCAACATGAGAAATTTACAGATTTAGCAATTTCAAATATTTTCAAAAGATTAGGAGGAGCAATAAGGGCAGGGGAAGTTGTCGAAGATATCGATAGCTTCTATGCTGAATCTAAAAAAGAAGGGAAAATAATCTTTGGTATTAGTATTTTAGGGGAAACGAATAGGGGAGATGCATCTTTCTTGAAAAAATTAGGGAATGGTATAAAAAAACAGTTAAAGGAGTATAGAATATCTTCAAGATTTATTCTTCCAATGAGAGAAGGATATGCACTTAATGCAGCACAGGTTATCAAAAATGAAATATTGGAGAAAGGTTTTGAGTTGCTAATTATTAGAAATAAAGGACAAGAGGTATATGCTAGGACAATGGAAATACAGGATTTGGAGGGGTTTGTAAGCCGAGATATCCAAAGGCCAGGGACTAACCTTGAGATGGGGACTCTTCCACCTAAATTAGCAAGGATGATGGTTAACTTTACAGGAATTTCCAGTGGTACTGTTTGGGACCCATTCTGTGGTTCTGGAACAATTCCTATGGAAGCAGCAGTTTTGGGCTTTAACTTCCTCGCTTCAGATGTGGATCCAAAAGCAATAGAAGATACGGAGAATAATACAAAATGGCTATTCAAAGAAGAATATATCTCTTCCGATACACTCTACCAAACATTCTACTTAGATATTACAAAGCCAGATCCAGAGGTTGTCAAAAAACTTAGACATACAGATATTGAAGCAATTGTATGTGAACCATTTATGGGCCCTCCACAAACAAAGATTCTCTCAGAAGTTAGAGCAAATGAACTATTGGCTGATGTTAAGGCTCTTTACAAAAAGCTTTTTGATTTAATAGATATAAAGCTAGAGAAAAGAGGAATTAAAGTCATTATGATAATTCCTTCATACAAAACAAATAATGGCTGGGTAACATTTGGCATTAGGGAATTAATAGGGAAAAGATGGATAATTAGGAACAATGAATATTCTTCAGGAAGGGACTTGAAGTGGAGCCGAAAAAATAGTATCATTACCCGAAACATTTTCATACTAGAGAGATCTTAGTATGTATATATAACTTGAAAAGAAGATTAGATGTCACACGTTGCAGCAGGAAGTACAACATCAAATCACGGCAATGTTGCTGGGAAAAGACTTGGTGTAAAGAAATATGCAGGAGAAAAAGTGAAAGCTGGTAATATCCTTGTAAAGCAGAAGGGTTCAGTATATCATCCTGGCAAAAACACATATATGAGTAAGACATATAATATTCATGCCAAAGCAGATGGTGTTGTAGCTTTTAGGAGAATGAGTGGTTTTAAGAGAGCCAAGTACTATATTGATGTGATAGAATAGTCATAATTCTATGCCTAAATCCAAATTCATACAGATAGAAAGCAAAAATGCTCTTTTAGAGCTATTGAAAGAGGGTAGAAAGTTCGAAAGAATTTTTGCTGTAGGTAATGCTTTCAAAGATGCTAAGAGTCAGGAGATTTATCAGTTGGCAGGCAAGGCAAGAGTTCCTGTCGTGAAAGTTTCTAGGAAAGCTCTTATGAGGAGATTAAGAACTTCATCTTCGGAGAGTATGGTTGGTTTGATGTATTCAGAGAATGATTGGAATCTTAGAGAGTTGTTGGACACTATTTATGAGGAGGGTAAGCAACCTTTCTTTCTTCTTCTTGATGATCTTAAATATACCCAAAATATTGCAGCAATTATGAGAACAGCTTTTGCTGTTGGTGTTAATGGTATTATTGTTAATCCACAGAAGAAGAGCATTATCTCTGATGAGACACTTCGAATTTCAATGGGAGCTGCAGAGAGAGTACCTTTGGTAGAAATGAAGCTTTTTGAGGCACTCAAGACCCTCAAAGACAATGATATTAAGACTTATGCTATCCATATGGATGGTAAGAACTATTACGAGGAGAATCTTAAAGGACCAATTGCATTTGTAGTAGGTGCTGAAGATGTTGGTATTTCACCAGGTATCCTTGATAGGGTTGATGGCTCACTTTCTATTCCTATGCGAGAGGGTATTGGTTCTTTGAATGTTAGTTCAACTGCAGCAGTATTAGTATATGAGAAGTTAAGACAGGAAGTTACTGCTTAATATTCTAAGTATATAT
>CAZHSU010000029.1:2764-6459 GCA_964535095.1 uncultured Candidatus Saccharibacteria bacterium
ACAACAATATCTGCGGCTGCTATCAATGAAGTAGCATCTTTAATTCCCATTAAAGCTCTAGCATGCCCCTCACTAATCTTCCCATTCAAAACACCTTCCTTAACAATCTCTGGAAGTCTCAATAACCTTAACTTATTTGTAATAGTTACTCTGTTGAATCCAACCTTCTTAGCAATTGCCATATGTGATAATCCAAAATCATCTTGCATCTGCTTATATGCATAGGCTTCTTCAAGTGCATTAAGATCTTTCCTCTGTACATTCTCTACAATCGCAATCTCCAACATCTGCTGTGGGGAACTATCCTTAATCACAACAGGGACTGTCTTAAAACCTGCCAATTGTGCTGCTCTAAGTCTTCTCTCTCCTGCAATGAGGTAGAAGGAGTCAGAATTCTTTTTTCTAGTAATGATAAGGGGCTGGATAATGCCATGCTCTCTAATAGAATCTGCAATCTGTATTAATTCCTCTGGTTCCATATGCATTCTAGGTTGATATGGATTAGCCTCTATGGAATTAATATCAAAGTCTTGTACATAAGAACTATTTGTATTCTCAATTTGGTTTGTACTAATTAATGCTGCTAAACCTTTTCCTAATCTTGCTTTCTCTTCCATATATTTAGATTGATAATATTAATTAAATCTTTTAATAAATTCGGATGCTAATTTCTTGTATGCCATTGCTCCAGTAGACTTATCATCATATTGGAATATTGTCTTGCCATAAGAGGGAGATTCGGAGAGTCTTACATTCCTTGGTACGATATTTTTAAATGCAACATCTTGGAAAAAATCTTTAACATCTTTAACCACACTCTCAGAGAGTTTTGTTCTGCTATCATACATCGTTAAAATAACGCCTCCTATTTTAAGAGAAGCATTTACACCCTTAATTAGTTTTGTGGTCTCTATGAGCTGTCCTAGCCCCTCCAAAGCGAAATATTCACACTGAATTGGAATAATGAGCTTATCTGCGGCACAGAGAGCATTTATAGTTAACAAACCAAGTGATGGAGGACAATCTATAATGACATAATCAAACTTCTCATTCATCTGAGCAAGTGCATTCTTTAGAATTGTTTCCCTAGAGATTACATTCACCATTTCAATTTCTGCTCCTGCAAGGGATAAGTGTGAAGGTACTAAGAAAAGGTTAGGGGTAGAGGTTGCTACAAATACAGAAGAAAGAGGTTCTTTGTCTATCAAAACATCATAAATACTCTTGTACGGATTCTCATCGGCGGAACTCCAACTCTTTTTATCAAATTGCTGAGTAAATCCAACACCAGAGGAGAGATTTGCTTGAGGATCTAAATCAATGAGTAGGGTCCTCTTGCCTTTCATAGCAAGTGCTGCACCTAAATTCATTACAGTAGTCGTTTTCCCAACTCCCCCTTTTTGATTTGCAACAACAAAAATCTTCATATATTTAGCTTACCATGTTTCACACAACTTTGCTATAACGAATATTCTTCGTGTTTTACTAGCCTAAAGCTGTTGAATGGATAATATACGATCCATGCTTTACCCTTAATATTCCCTTTATCTATTGGACCAAAACTTCTAGAATCTGAACTATGTGGCCTATTATCTCCACATACAAAATACCTTCCTTCTGGAACAGTCACACTTTCTCCTTCTCTGAGAAAATCTCCACCATTAGTATAGACACTATCACTCAAATATTTAGACTCATCTAGCATTTTTCCATTAATATAAAGCTTGCCATCTTTTAGCATTACAGTATCACCAGGTAATCCTATGATCCTCTTGATGAAATCTTGTGTCTCTGAATATTTGAAAATAATAACATCTCCCCTTTCTGGCTTTCCAATCTTGTACAATATCTTGTTTGCCATTAGGTATTCACCATTTTTATATGTTGGATGCATAGAGTTTCCAACAACCTCATGTGGTGTCATTACAAAAAGGTAGAGGACAACGGAAATTACTAGAGCAACTACAATTGTTTCTAGGAAAGACATTATAAATTTTCCAATAGATCCGAAAACTTTTGAAATCTTCTCGCCTGGGGTTAGCTCTTCTATGGTTTGGTCGTACATTCTTTTGGCAGTTTAAATATTATGTTTTAGTCTATTAGAATAGGGGGTTTTTGT
Source organism: uncultured Candidatus Saccharibacteria bacterium (assembly GCA_964535095.1). GTDB lineage: Bacteria > Patescibacteriota > Dojkabacteria > SC72 > SC72 > UBA5232. The sequence continues at coordinate 4,884 of CAZHSU010000029.1, forward strand.
CAATTATTTATACACATCATCAGCATTCTGTTCCAAAGAAATTGTTTCTCCTAGAAATTTGGGAAGTGGTTTTAATTTAGTAGAGAAGAAGTCCTTGTTCTGTGCAAAAAATTCTCTAAGGAGTCTAGAAGGTTGCCCACCAAATATTTCCTTAGTTGCATTTGCTCCAACAACATCAATATCCATGGATTTTGCGATATATATAGCTCTATACAGATGGTATTCTTGAGTTACTACAACCATCTTCTTTATTCCAAAAATGTATTCTGCCCTATATATACTGTCATAGGTAGAAAATCCTGCATAATCCATGAAAATATCCTCAGATGGTACACCATTCTCAATTGCATATTTCCTCATTGCACTAACTTCATCGTAGTGTATGCTCCCATTATCTCCGCTCATTAGAATTTTAGGTGCAACTTCCGCTTTGTACAGATATATTCCTGTATCTAATCTCTCTTTAAGCATTGGTGTAGGTTCTGTTCCAATAACTCCTCCTCCAAGCACTAATATTGCTTGGTATCCATCATTGCCCTTTGTTGCTAAGACGTCTTGGGAATATATCTTTGGTTCTGTACTCTTTTCAATGTGTAAATGTATGAAAAAGGTTGAAAGAAAGAGAGTTACAAGCAGGGTCAGGGGAATGTAGATTAGCCTTAATTTTGGTTTCTTTTGAGGATCTTTCATTGTATGGTACCGCTACGGGGAATCGAACCCCGGTTTACAGGATGAAAACCTGTTGTCCTAGACCACTAGACGATAGCGGCATATCAGGGATGATTCTACTATATTTTGTTAGTTTTGGGAAGATTTACCAAGATCGTCCTTTTGCCATATCGCTAATGAGTTGTTGTTCTTCTGCAAATGTTGCTCTTTTAAATGCTGCTAATTCTTTTTCGTAGACATATCTTCGCTTGCATTTACACTCCACCATTATCCTATTTTCAGATAGGTTCCCAAGTTTTTTAGCTTTGGTAAGGGGAGATGTACAACCTACACAGAGTTTTCGTTCCAACAAAACATCTTGAAATGGTCTTACTATTTTTTTAAACATATTTGGATATGATAGCACATATAGTGGAGTTTGTGAGGAGCCTATAGAGTTGTGGAAATATTTTAGAAATGTTATAATTAAGGTAGGTATTGATAATATGTATTAATTTCATTTTCAATATTCTCTGCTCATTAACAATTTCTTTTTCTAAAATATCAAATGGGTAGCATATTGTTCACATATATATGTGATTAGTATGCTATTCATTTGAAAAGATGGATAAGTAAACAATATTAGGAGTTGTAAAATGAGTTACGAGATTTTTGAGTGTACAGAGAAGGTTAATATTGGAATGATGTGTAAATTATCGAGGCAGAGAGGTATCGGACTTTACCAGAAGCTAAATGGCATCTTGGTCACAGCTCTTCCTGACTCTGATGAAGACATCATCCAACGGAAATATGAACTAGAAGTACAAATTGAAAAACTTGTTCATGCTGAAGAATTCGAATTTTGTGAGTCAAGAAAACGATTTAAAAGTCTATACTCTAGTTGTAATTCAAGATCCTTTTGTATGAG
>CAZHSU010000030.1:0-6287 GCA_964535095.1 uncultured Candidatus Saccharibacteria bacterium
TACAATTACAAGATATTAGTGCAGGACAAGAGGAAGTGAAAAAGATTGCAATTGAAGAAGCAGAGAGGGAGTTGAAGGATAAATCTGGTGGTTCATGGGAGATTATTACCTCTTCTATAAAAAGCGAAATTGTGAAAGATAGCCTTAAAACGGGAGTTCCTGTTGGTGAAGAAGTTAAGGAGACCTCTTTAGACTTGAAGATTGAAAGTCAGGCAACATATTTCCTTAAAGAAGGCTTTGACAACAAGCTTTCAGAAGTATTAACAGAGGAGGCAAGAGAGAAGAATCTCTTTGAAACAGATAAGAATTTGGAGTTAACTCTTGGTGAGAAAGTTGAGAAAGATATATCCGTTGAGGAAAATACAGAAAACAGTACAAGAATCAAGGTTACTGCAAAAGCTGCTGTTGAACCGAAGGTCGATAAATTGGCAATTATCGAAGAGTTAAAAGGAAAGAAATGGGATGCAGGACTAGATCTTTTGAAAAAATATGTATTCTCAGACAAGGAAACGGATGTGGTATTCGAACCATCTAAGTTCCCCAAATTTCTTAAACATTTCCCAACAAGGCAAGGGGGAATTGAGATAGAGTTGAAGAAAGCGAATTAACCCTTTATTTCTGCTACCTTTTTTGATAGAATTGGCTTTATGATGTACCTGTAGCTCAATAGGATAGAGCAATTGCCTTCTAAGCAGTAGGTTGTCGGTTCGATTCCGGCCAGGTACGCCATTTATTCTTTTACTGGAAAATCCTCATTTGTGAATACATTTAAATCCTCTGTTTCTACCATATTTGGCGAAGAGGAGAGACCGGCAACTTTGTCATCGGAGTAGAGTACCCCTGTAGACTCAAGAAGGACAAAGAGAATCGCTAGGATACCCAAGAGAAGAACATTTACAAGCTGACTTACTATTTGTTGAATTTTGTCACCAAATATATCCATCAATTTGTTTACAAGAAAACCCGCCAAGCCACTAGCTCCTATTATCTTGGTAAGAAGATTTTTTACAAACTTCTTAACCCCCTCTGCAAGGGGATTTATCATCCCATAGATTTTTTGTGAAAGAACCTTAAATGGTTTTGCAAGGGTAGATGCGAACTTCCCTAGTCGCATTTCATATAAAAGATAGGCAAAACTCTTCTTATTGAGTTTCCCTCCTTTGTCTGCTAATTTAAGCCAAAGAGAGCCATCTAGAAAAGCTCCACGAATAAAGTTATTAGGATGGAGATAATATGCAGAACCCATAAGTTTCCCCATTACACTATTAGCAGGAACAAAGTAGGATCCTATCACTTCTCCCTTATCCATTACATTTTTTTTCTCTACAATATTTGTAAAGTTTAAATCCTCACCAACTCCAAATTTCTCCCAGTTCCCATTTAGAAGAATATCTCCCCATGCACCACTGTTTTTAATCCATGAGTATGCTAGCTGCGCCCTAGCAACCTGAGTTGCGAGGGTTGACCTTTCGTTCTCTAAGACACCTTTAACTGCTTCTCTCGCATTTGCTACTGTAACATAATCCCCCTCCGCCATTGCTTTCCCTTGAATGTCTGAGACTAATGATGTGTACAAAGCATTTCGAGCAATATCCTCTCCACTATTAACCTGCTCCTCAGAAACAAGCTCCTCAGCCATACTGTTAGCTAATTTCCCATTAATCTGATAACCATTTCTTAAAATTTTATATGCTTCTTCTTTTCTTTTTTTGGGGTCTTTTAGGGCCAAAGCCTTTGCTATTTCGCCCTCTAATTTCCCCCTGTTTTTTACCCCAGCTTTCAATGCCTTGCCTCCACCATATACGACCCTATCTAGTTTATTTCTTGTACTTTCTGGATTTTTCTTATAGAGACCTAAATCATCTTGATCCTTCCCCCATACATATTGAGCTATTTTATATCTCTCTTTAGGGTCATTAAAGCCCTGGAGTTTTAATTTCGCATCCAAATCTCTGATTCTTTCATTTTGAGAATCTATATTCTGCCCTTCTCTGACTGCATTCAAGATGAAGTTCTTATCCAATCTAGGATCCATCTTTGCGAGTGTGGAAACCATCAAATCTGTCCCTCTTCGTTGAAATGACACATCTTCTCTAGCCTCATCTTGGGAGGTTCTATAACCAAACAAATGTGAATCCCTTTTACTTTTTTTCAACTTCTGCCTCTGAAGATCTGCAAAAAGCACTCCTGAAGCGTATGCCGTTTTAGAAGAACCTCCATTAGACTTAGAATATAAAGAGACGAGAGCCCCATCTATACCAGAATGAAGGCTACCACCAAGTCTTGCAAAGTTTGCATCGGCCCTGTTTTTTGAGACTGACTTTGAGATTGTCGTATTTGAATTGCCAAGAATACTCTCTCCTAAGCCAACAGACACACCCTCGCTTAATCCTATGCCTGTCTCTCTTGCGATATATCCATTAATGGCATTAAAAGCAGATTCAAGAGGGTATATTGTTGGCTGAGTACCTATCTCTATGAGGGAAGATGTGTATACACCTGTAGAAGGGTGAGGCTTTCTGATAGGTTTGTCTACCTTTTCTTTTTGAGCCTGAAAAATAAAGTCAAAGACTGTATCTATTGAACTTTTTTGTTTAGGTACTTTTGCCATTTTTATTATTTACCTCCAAACATTCCTCCAATTAAAGGAATTTTTGACATACTTGCTTTTGCTGCTCCACCGACTGCAGACATTGTTTTGTTTTCTTCTATCTTCATAAAGCCACTTACCATAGTTGGAGCATTAGCAGCAATGAGGTAGGAGGCGACGATAAAGATTCCTTTCATAGTAACAATCCATTCAGGGAAAAAGACTCCCTTATTACCATAGAAATTAAAGTCTGCGGGATTAATAACATTGGACAAAAATCTAAAGGCTCTTAGAACCGCAACTATTACTACAAAGACTAAGATATTCGCAAAAGTGGATTTAAACCAATTCATCATTCCGTTTTGATTCCCTGGCAATGCACCTAAAGCTAACTGTAGTGGGGCTATAATTACACTAATGAAGATTTTGAAATATGTTGTTATCATTGTAATAAAGAGTTTTATAGAGGCATATAGGGCAATGAGCAAGACTAAGAGATAACGAACCAAAAAAGTCAGTGCAACTCCCTGAAAAAAACCAACCAAAGTCTTAGCAGATAGCTCCACAGGCCCTACTGCTCCAATGACAGGAGCCTCTGATAGTTTAACAGATTTCACCCATTCCAGAACCCCAGAAACTACACCGAGGACGGTAACCAGTCCTGTTTGCCGAAGAGTCGCTCCCTTCCCCTCATTGTTGTCTACCAATTCTTTTCCTGCATCAAGATCTACCAATTTTTCCAACCTACGAGTCTCCTGATTGAGACGTGCTTTTTCTGAGGTGTTCAAATTATATAATGCTTGGTCTGATAGTCTCGTAATACCACCAATATCAACCTCCTCAGGACTTGGAGCTCCCAAAGATTTCTCTGCCTGATAGAAGACTCCATTGACTAGTGCCATTCCAACTTTTCCAACATCTAACATTATTCCTACAATCGCAAAACTGAATGTAACAAGAACTAGCGAAATGATAACTCTTGGAATAGTATTACCAACAGTTACCATCAGTTGTCCACCTATTTTATTCCTAAACATAATCATAAATCCAATGATTATCATTACAATAACAAAAAAGACATATGCAATATTCCTAGTGACAGACCATGCAGAATCTAGATTTACCTTTTTCAAATAGTCATACCCTGAAAGGCTTTCACTCACCTGATTCTCACGATCTATTGCTTCTTGTATTTCTCCTTCGTCTATATTCCCAACTTTCCCAACAAGATTATCAATAGCACCATCTGCAGTCTCCCCAGGATCTATCTCAGAATCACCACCCTCTCCCCCTCCTACTTCTGCACAAAAGCAGTTAGGACTACCTTCTGTACACACTGCCCCACCATTGTTATAACATAGTTTTTGAGCTAAAGTCGCATTATTCCCCCCATACCCAGGTACAAACTCCTTTGCTAAATGACCCGTAACATCAATTGTATTAAATATTGAAAACGTCTGAGTCATACTATCTGACAAAAAGCCGAAAACTCCCTTGTCTGAGAAAGAGTCAGCCTTGGAGGCCGCAACTTCATCATTAACACAATAAATGCTGTCTCCTAACAAAAGACCAATAATATTGGTAAGTGAAGTAATTGTTTCTGCTCTTTTAACCGAATCCAAACTCTTTTCTTCCCCTGTAATAGCTTGGCTAGCAAGATTATTCTGCTCATAAACAACCTTCAAATCTATGCATTCTTTACCATTTTGCACTTTCACCCCCTCACTTGCGAAAGAAAGAGAAACTGTGGAAAGAAGGAAAAGAAATCCTAAGAGGACAGACTTGATGAATTTCATTATTTAAAAACAATAAATTTAATTTTTTAGAATTGCCTCTTTGTACGAAGCAAACTCACATTTTAAATCAGAATTATTATCTCCTATACACCTAGTATCAAGAGACTTTTTCCAATTATAAAATTCTTGCAAATAATCAAGGAAAACACAATATCCGTCGATATTATTAATTCTACATTCAGTTAATGAAAAATGATTATTCTCTGGATTAAATGAATTCCAATTCAACCAAAAATCACAAAAGAAAAGAGTTTTTCCAAACTCCTCACTATACACAGAGGAACAACTATCCTCCTTCCAAGCAAAATTCTCATTCATATTTACAATTCCTTTTACATAAATTGTGTTTTCAGATGAAAGGATTGAAGAGATATCGTCTCTTGCCAATTGTTTTGACTCTTTTGCACCTGGATATAAAATGGCATTTCTTGTTTTAGTTTCAGAATCAAATTGTGAAAGAGATGGAAGATATCCTTTAAGAAAATCATTTCCATCTGCAGGAATACCTACTTTCCAATAGTAAGGAACATAAATACCTTCTGCAGTATCATCTTTTTCTTTCTCTTTTTCTGCAACAGCAATATTCATATCTCCTTCAATAATGTTCTCCTCTTGCGGCCCCCTCATCGAATTTTTAATACTAAGAAATACCTGTTTACCACCAGAATATAAAAAAATTGTGATTAAAAACAAAAAAAGTAAAGAAAAGATTTTTTTCATAACTACAAATTAGCATAATCACTAGATTACTGCAATGCTTTTTGGTAGAATAGGGGAGATGGAGAGATGCCTGAGTGGTCGAAAGGAAACGCTTGGAAAGCGTTCGTATGAGCAATCATACCGTGGGTTCGAATCCCTCTCTCTCCGTTTTTATTTCGTCCTAGTCTATTTTCACAGAAATTATTATTCCAGAGCTTACAGGGTCATTACAGGGCATTAAAAGGGGTAACCAGCAGTCAAGCCACAGCCCTTTCTACGGCCCTCTAAGCACCCTACACTTCATCTTTCATTATCCTACCTCTTTTTGTACTGCTTTAATTTCTCTTGTGAATCCACAATAGCAAGGAAGAGTAGGAAGAAAAATATTATCTGCCCCTGAGGTAAAGAAACAAGATAATGATCTATCATCCCAATAACTAGAATTGAAAGAAATATTAAGAAAGAAAAGATTGTAATTTTTTTGTAATTCTTCTTAAAAATTTCAAAAAAGAGATAAACGAAAGAGAGAAAACCGAAGAGTCCAAGTTCTGAGAAGAGCAGGAGGAAAATATTATGAACAGGTTGTAATAATGGCAAATATCTAGATGTTGTAGGATAGAAATCTTCCATTCCTTTCACAAAATTCCCCAATCCTGTTCCTGCTATCCAATTCTGCTTAATTACAGTAAAACTTGCTTTTGCAAGGTCAATTCTTTCAGTCCAACTACTATCTGTTTTAGAAAAAATAGTTGCAAATCTTTCAAAAAGCAGAGGAAAGGAGAAAGAAAAAGCTTTTTTCTTCCAAGAGATTTTGGAGAGGAAGATAATGACAAAAATTAAAACAAAGAGGAGGATAACCGTTCTTGAAAATGTGAAAATTGTAAAAATGAGAGAAAGAATCATTGTTATTTTCGCAAGAATTTTGTGAGGATTTTGTAACAATTTTGTAAGAATGTATGCAAAAAGGAGGGTACTGAGGAAGAAACCTGCTAATACATTTGGATGTGGGAAAGTTCCACTTGCTCTTAAAAATACCTCTCCTCCCAAACTTGCAAAATTAGAACCTACAAGTCCTGCAACTCCCTGAGTTTCCCCTAAGAAAGAAAGGCCTAAGGAAGAGCCATTAATGAACTGTCCTAGTCCTATCACTCCTTGCAACAGAACTGTAACAAGTAGAATTATGGATGTAAACTTTAGGTTGA
>CAZHSU010000031.1:0-2072 GCA_964535095.1 uncultured Candidatus Saccharibacteria bacterium
GCTCTTCTCTGGTTTCCATGCTGTCCTGGAGCAAATGGTTTTCTCTTTAGTCCAGCTTTTTCAGAGAAGGATCTTGCACCTTTTAAGTGTAATTCTACACCCTCTCTTCTACTTAATCTTTCTTTTGGTCCTGTATATCTACCCATTATTAAAAATACAAATATAAATTACTTTCTTGGAGCTTTTCTTGGTCTGCATCCATTGTGTGGAATTGGAGTTCTATCAACCAACATTGTGATCTTTAATCCAGCAGAGTCTAAACCTTTAACTGCTGCATTTCTACCTGCTCCTGGTCCTTTAATGAATACTTTAACCTCTTTAAGTCCATATTTCTTAATCACTTTTTCTGCTACATCCACAGCTGCTTTTGTAGCTGCATAGGCTGTACTTCTCCTAGCTCCCTTGAAACCAACTACTGCTGGAGACCCCTGTCCTAATACCTCACCTTTATCATCTGACAATGTAATAATTGTGTTATTGAATGTAGATTGAATAGTTGCAATCCCACTCTGCACATTTCCTTTTGTTGATTTTTTTGTTTTCTTTTCTTTTGCCATCTAAATATATGATTAAGTTTTATCTAAAGTTCTCTTCAATCCTCCGACTGGTCTACTCTTACCTTTTCTTGTTCTAGCATTTCTCCTAGTTCTTTGACCTCTTACTGGAAGACCTAATTTATGTCTAATTCCTCTATATGATCTAATATCTTTCTCTCTTTTAATATCTCTGAAAAGATTCTGTCTTAACTCTCCCTCTACTACAATATTCTCTTCTATATATTTTCTAATCCTATCTAATTCAACTTCTGTCAAATCTTTCACCATTGCATTCTCATCTACATTTGCACCTTTGCAAATCTTTTTTGATGTTACTTCACCAACTCCGTAAACATTCAAAAGGGAGACCCATAATCTCTTCTCATTTGGTATTTCGATTCCTGCGACTCTTGCCATTTTTTATATAAATAAATTAATAATTAGCCCTGTCTTTGTTTATGCTTTGGGTTCTTTTTGCAATAAACATATACCCTGTTCTTTCTTTTAACAGTATAACAATCCGGACATCTCTTTTTTACTGAAGCTCTTACTTTCATTTTAGTTCATATATCTATATGTTATTCTTCCCCTTTCTTTATCGTACGGGGTCATTTCTATTTTTACCCTATCTCCTTCAAGAATTCGAATGTAGTGCATTCTCATCTTGCCAGAAAGGTATCCTGTGACTTCATGCTTGTTTCCATTTACATCAATTTCAACAAGAAATTGTGTGTTAGGCAAACACTCTTTCACTATCCCATCAAATTCAAATATTTTCTTACTGTCATTCATATTTTTTCAAAAGATCCCATCTAAGGGAATCCTTCGAATTATACCAAAGGAAGACTAGTATTTCAACACAATTGTAAAATTACATTTGTGATATCTATTCTTTGCGATGGAACAAGTGAAAGCATACCAAAAAAGCAGAAGTTTTACAAGAGTTTTACAAGTTTAATATCTTAATTATTTCTTTGTGAATCTCTTCTATTGATGGAGCTGCATCAACCTCCACTAAAAGTCCTCTTTCTCGATATACATTTAGAATCGGTTCTATCGTTCTGTTGTACTCTTTTAGCCTTTCCCTGATCTTCTCTGGCTTGTCATCATCTCTCTGAATTAGCTTTGTACCACACTTATCACAGATTCCCAGCTCTTTCTCTTTTTTGAATTTGGGGTGGAAAGTCATTCCACAATTTGGACAATATGTCCTAACCGACATTCTCTCAATTGCTGTCTCTGGAGACAACTTGAAATGCACAAAAAGGTCAAGGCTCCTACCCTTCTGCTCCAGAAGCCTATCTAAAAACTCAATTTGGCCAACTTCCCTAACGACAGAAACCAAGGCCCAATTTTTGTTGGCATCAAACCTATCCAACCACTTAGGAAACATTTTGTTATAAATAATTTCATTTGGAACAAATTTGCCCTGAGAAGTGTATTCTGTTGCCATAAGTGCATCACTATCACCTTCCGCGGAGAGCTTCCTAATCATATCTCCTGTGCCAATATTTTGGTAGCCATAGCTATTCACTA
>CAZHSU010000031.1:2172-6265 GCA_964535095.1 uncultured Candidatus Saccharibacteria bacterium
CAACCTGGTTCATATGATTTATTTTACCACATCTGTCTTTTTTAGGGAATTTAATCGAATTTTAACACTTTTATCGGCTACTTCATCATTTTTTAATATTGATATGCCATAATTGGACATATGGAAGCATCTATACATCACATTTATAATAGAGGAAATCACAAGGAGGCTATTTTCTTTAGGAAAACAGACCTTTTTATACTAAGAAAAATGATTTACAAACATTTTCCTACTAGATACTTTGACCTTGTCTCTTTCTGCATAATGCCAAACCACTATCATCTTTTAGTTGCCAGCCAATACCCAAAAAGATTTGCTAATTGCATGAGGGATCTGGGACGAGAGTATACCGTTTATATGAATAAAAAATATGGCCTTGTGGGACACCTTTTCCAAGGGCCATATAAGAGGAAAGCGGTGAAAAATTATGTGTATTACCGTGTTCTACTTGAATACATAAAAGAAAACCCTAAATCTTTTAAGGGCTTTGGAGAACAACCATTTCTATTTATGGAGAATAAAAAGCTAATAGAGTACTACGACATTTTGCTTTCAGAACAATATCCCCTATAACAATATTAAAAACCCATTAAAACTTGAAGAAAACCCTCGCTTGGTCAAGCGAAAACGACCAACCAGGTTGGTTGTTAGTTAAAGGTATTTGTCGTAGCTTCTGGTTGTTATCATGGAGTTTATCTGATTTTTGATGTCAAGAACGACACCAACCATGATTAGAAGTCCAGTACCAGAGAATACCGCGGTTGGAATTAACCCTATTCTAACAAGTATATCTGGTAGTATCGCAAGTATTGCAAGAGCTAATGCCCCTACTGCTGCAAGTCTTAGACTGACCCTCTTTAGATACTCTGCTGTATTTTCCCCAGGTCTTATTCCTTGTATGAATGCCCCTTGTTTTTGTAGGTTTTCTGCAAGTTCATCTGTTTTGAAAACAACAGAGAGGTAGAAGAATGAGAATGCAATTACCAAAACGAAGATTAGGACATCTCTGAATACGGGATTGCTCCATGTATTAAGGAATGTTTGGAATCCATTTGTTAACCCTTCATTGTAGTTTTTGCTAATGATAAACTTTCCTATCATTTCGGGGAATGACATGAAGGCCATTGCGAAGATTACTGGCATTACTCCTGATTGTGCAAGTTTGATTGGAATGAAGCTTTCTAATGCCCCTCCTGTCCTTACTCTTCTTGAATATTGTACTGTGATTCTTCGTTCCGCAGTTGTTAGTACAACAACAGCAACAATAAGGATTAATGCAATTGCAATGAATATTATCTTCTGGGTTGGATCCATTGTTACAAAGTTCGCCCTCAGTGTCCCAGGGATTCCAGAAAGAATTCCCAACATGATTAGATATGATGTCCCTCCACCAAGCCCATCTTCAGAAATCAGTTCTCCAAACCACATCATTATTATCGAGCCTCCTGTAAGTGAAGCAACTAATGTTGCAAGTTGTAATGGATCTAACTTTGTAATTAATCCAAAGCCTAATAATGTGGAATAGATTACGAATGATTGAAGTATTGCAAGGGGTACTGTTGCAAGTCTTGTGTACATTGATATTTTTCTCCTTCCCTCTGGACCTTCTTTCCTTGTCTCATCCAATGCTGGAAATACACTACCTAGTAATTGAAAAATAATAGATGCATTAATATATGGTGTTAGCCCAATTGCTACTAATGTTGCTGTTTCTAGGACCCCTCCTGAAATTGTCGAGAGAACATCTCCCATACTTGTACCTCTGAATAGCTCTTTTATAGCATCCGCAGGAATTCCTGCAACAGGAATTGAACTCAATAGTCTATATACAACCATGATAATAAGAGAAAATATGATTTTCTTCCTAATCTCTTTATTCCTAAAGATTTGTTTTATCTTCTCAAAAAATTTGTCCATTAAACAAGCGGCTTATTTTATTGAGCCACCAGCCTTTTTTATTCTTTCAGCTGCGGACTCTGAGACAGCTAATCCTTCTATTACAAGTTTCTTCTTGATTTCACCCTTTGCTAAGACTTTAATCTTTTCAGAATTCTTTCTTGCAATCCCTTTCTCTATTAAGGATTCTTTGCTGACAACTTCTCCATCTTTGTATGCCTCTTCTAATACATCTAGATTTACTGCCTGTGCCTCAACCTTGGACTTTGCATTAAAACCTTTGTATTTTGGCATTCTTCTGAAGAAAGGAACATTTCCACCTTCAAAACCCTGTAATGACTTGTGTCCAGCTCTAGATTTCTGTCCTTTAGAACCTCTTCCTACTGTATGTCCTCCAACTCCAGATCCATATCCTCTTCCGATTCTCTTTGCTGGCATTACTCTACTTTTTCTTCTTGGTATACTTTCTAGTTTCATTATTTTTCTTTACTTACTTTATCTTCCTTCTTAGGACTTGCTTTCTTAAAATCTCTTTTACCTTTATTAAATTTCTCTTTTCTATCTCCTCTTTTCTTTTCTCCATCTTTCTTTCTTCTCTTTTCTTCTTTTGCTCTTCTTTCCTTCTCTGTTTCTTCCTTCATCTTGATTCTTTCCTGCATCTTTGTCATTTTTGCTAACACTCTTCCATTCCTTAATGCTTTGAGTGCCTCAAATGTACAGTATGCATTTGCATTTGGATCTGCACTTCCAAGAATCTTTCCATATACATTATCTACTCCAGCTAATTCCAATACTGTTCTTACAGATGATCCTGCAATTACACCAGTACCTGGTCTTGCTGGTCTTAACATTACTTGTGCTGCTCCATATTTCATAAAAATCTCATGAGGGATTGTATCTCCTGCAAGTTGAATCTTTGTTGCTGTTTTTGTTGCTAATCTTTCTCCTTGTGCAACTGCTGTTCTTACATCCAATCCCTTACCAAGAGCTACCCCAACTGTTCCATTTCTATCTCCAATAACAACAATTGTGCTAAATTTCATCTTCTTTCCACCTTTAGTTACCTTTGCAACCCTTCTGATTGGCAAGGTTTTCTTGTCGAATATTCTTCTCTCTCTATTTTTATTATTTCTCTTCTCCTCCATTTTTTACTTTCTAAATTTTAATTCCTTCTTTTCTTAATTCTTCTACAAAGGATTTTATTAATCCATGAAATTTGTAACCACTTCTGTCGAATACTAATGAGTCATATTTCTTTGCAACTTTTACAAATTCTTTTGCCATTTCTAAAATACTTTTTTCATTTTTGTCTGACACAAATGATTTTATAACTACACTCTTATCATCATCTGCAATTCCAGCATAGAAGTATTTATTGCTCTTAAAGACAAATACTCTTGGCTTCTCAGTTGTCCCATGTAGGTTCTTTCTGATATGTGCTTTTCTTCTTATTCTTTTGTCTTTTTTAGTTTTGAGTGCCATTTTCTTAACAATTTTTAATATTTATCTTATTTTACACTTGCTTTTGAACTCTTTCTTCTTACATATTCACCCTCGTATCTTATTCCTTTTCCTTTATATGGTTCTGGTTTTCTTAATTCTCTTACTTTTGCTGCAAATTCTCCAACTTTCTGCTTATCATATCCTTTGATTGTAACTTTTGTTTCTTCTGGTGCTTCAATCTGGATTCCTTCTGGTGGAGTTACTATGACTGGATGATTCCAACCAAGACTCATTACAAGATTTCCTCCTTCTACTCTTGCTCTGTATCCAACACCTACGAATTCTAATTTCTTTTCAAATCCATTTTTTACACCTTGAATTGCATTTGACAGTATCATTCTATATGTACCATGATTAGACTTTGCCTGCTTTGTTTCATCTTTTCTTGAGATGATGAGATCATTATCTTTAATCTCTGCACTTAAATCTTCTGGAAGATTAAATTTCATTTCCCCCAAAGATCCATGTACAAGGATTTCTCTATCGTTTATAGATACTTCTACACCTTCTTCAATTTTTATTGGTTCTTTTCCTATTCTAGACATAATTACCAAACTTTACATATAAATTCACCTCCAAGATTTTGTGTCTTGGCAAGAGCTCCTGTCATTACTCCCTTTGAGGTACTGATTATTGCAATTCCTCTTCCGTTCATAATTGGCTTAATATCTTTCTTTGTTACATATATTCTCTG
>CAZHSU010000032.1:0-1419 GCA_964535095.1 uncultured Candidatus Saccharibacteria bacterium
GACATACAATCTTCAACAAACATAGTTAAAAACTCTATGTCAGATAGAATAAAAACAGCTTAGAAGAAATAAATAATCTCTAACTTTTAAAGAACAATATCTAAATACTGAGATAATAGATATATACTTAATTACACCATACTATAAGCCTTGGGCTCAATGACTGTAAAAAAAAGAGAGGCTATTACACCTCTCTTTCTCAAAGACATCTTTAAGATGAACTACTTCAAAAGTCCATCAATTGCTGCTTGGAATGTCTCATATGGATATGCTCCTGCTACAAGTGGTCCAGTAATATTGCCATCATCATCAAGAACACCAATAACAAAACCTGGTGTACCTGAAACTCCAGCACTAGAACCCTCTGCCATATCTCCACTTATTTCATCCTTAAACTGAGCAGAAGAAACACATGCATCATACTTTGCTCCATCTACACCCAAAGCAACTGCTTGAGCTCTAACATCAGCTGCAGAAGCTGCACCCAAAGCTCCCTTATGGAACTCTGCGAACTTATCTCCACCTAACTGATTAAACACACAAGTTCCTCCAAGAGCACTCTCATAGCCTAAGCCCGAATTGCTCAATGGATATTCCTTAAACACATAGATAATCTTTCCAGTATCTATATAATTTGTCTTGATATCTGGGAATGTCTCTTGTGAGTGTCTAACACAATATCCACACTGGTAATCACTATACTCTACAACTGCAACCTTAGCCTTAGATTTGTCTCCAATATATGGATCATCTCCTAATGCTACTGTAACATCTCCCTGTGGAACCTCAGGAGCATCTCCTGTCTCTGCTGTTGGATTCCCACCTTGACCGGATCCTGATACAGCAGACTCATTTGTATTGCTCTTATTGATAAAGAATAATGTGAGAGCAATGATAATCCCTGCTACAACAATTGCAATAGGAGTTGCAAAAGTATCCAAATTAATAGTTACTTCATTTGGAACCTTCTTTTCTACTGGTTTCTCAGAAACAACCTTGGCTTTTGTTTTTGCTTTTGTATTACTTGTTTTTGCCATATTTTAAAATAATAATATTAAATACTTAGCAATAATTTGTTATTATATCTCATATGCGGAAAAATAGTAAAATGATTTTTTCTACAAGGCAGAGTGTAATAGAAAAAGAGCAGAAAAAGAAGAAAATACAGAGATTTATAATTCTCTTAGTTTTGCTATTTATTTCTGGATTTTTCATTTTTTCTAAAATCTTCATTAAAAATACAGATACCCCAGAAGAAGAAAAGGTAAAAGGAATGGTTGCAGAAGAGGAAGTAGAGATTGCTGTAAAAAGTGAATTCAAAGCGATAGATGGGGAGAGTGTATATATTGCTTTTGATGAGAATGCGAAAGAGGACTCAAAGTTTCCAGTGGTGATATATAGCCATGGCTCTACATATAC
>CAZHSU010000032.1:1519-6081 GCA_964535095.1 uncultured Candidatus Saccharibacteria bacterium
TTTACAGATGCTATTGTAGAGTTTTACAAATCTCATTAAACTCTTCTTCTGTAAGTGGCTTTCTTAGATGTCCTTCTTTAGCGATAGGTGTATCTTCATATACTGGTTTTATATGTGTATGGTAGTGGAAGACACTCTGCCCAGCTTTTCGCCCATTGTTCTGCATGATGATAATACCTTCAGGATTTAACCTCTCTTTAATTCTTTCTGCCATCTCTTTGGTAACAGAGGAAACCTTCATTAATATCTCCTCTGGAATTTCATGAATGTTTTCATAATGTCCCTTTGGAATGACAAGAAGATGCCCCTTGCTAAGCGGATTTATATCCAACATAACAAAGACATCTTCTGTCTCATACACTTTGTACGAAGGTATTTCTCCTCTTATTATCTTGCAGAAAATGCAATCATCCATTATCCCTCTGTCTCAATTGCTACAACAGGGCAAGCTGCCTGTGCTTGTTTTACTTTCTCAATTAAGCTTGCATCTGTGATATCTACATTCTGGAATTCTGCTTTTACATCTACACTTCCATCGTCTTTCATCTCAAAGACTTCTGGACAGATAGCTACACATGATCCACACATTACACATGTATCTTTGTTTATTTTTACTTTCATTTTTTAATATTTTTATTTTATATACCACAGGATACTACTATTTAGGAATTTTTTAAACCTATTCTTTTATACATGTTTTTTGTCTTGGAATCTACAACCTCTTCTCGTTGATTTGTATATGCAGGAAGAGTGAAAGAAAAAGTTGTACCTTTTCCAGCATCACTCTTTACCCAAATTTTTCCACCCATCTGTTCTACTAATGCAAATACAACATAGAGACCTAGACCTGTCCCACCGGGTCTTACAATTTCAAAATTACTATCATCACTACCATTAATATAGTTACCTACCCTATGGAATTTAGTACCTAACATTGAAAGCTCTTCCTCTGGAATACCTATACCCGTATCTATTACATTTACCTGAACATGATCTCTGGTATGGCTTGTCTGAATTATAATAGATCCCTCATTTGTGTATTTAATTGCATTATTTAGAAGGTTATCTACAATCTCTGTAAATCTATCCTTATCTGCAAATACATCTGGGGTATCTTCATCTATGTCTTGAATAACTCTAAGATTCTTGGACTCTGCTTCATATGTGTATGAATGAATTACATGTTCTATAACTTCAGAGACAGAGATCCTCTGCCTACTAATCTCAACTTTCTCACCTTCCAGTTTCGCACTTGTAAGAAGGGCATTTATTAATCTAATTTCACTCTCTATACTATTCTTTACCCTATCCAGATATTTTTTATATTCTTCTGGATTAGAAGGTATGAATTGCTTCATTAAATCTATATTCAATTTGGCAATAGTGATAGGTGTTCTTAGTTCATGCCCCATGATATCTATCATATCTCTTTCTTTTCTCCTTGCTTCTTCTAATTCTGCAACTTTCAATTGTAGTTCCTTTGTTTGCTCATCCACTTGCCCTTGCAATGTATTACTGAATTCTTGAATTTCATCATAAAGAATAGCTCTCCCTACAGAGAGACTTACATTGTCTACCATTCTTTCTAGGACATCGACTTCATCCTTCGATAGTGGATAATTATCCGCTCTATAGCCCAAAATTAATATTCCGTTTAATCTTGTCCGACTGTTGAAAGGATATAAGACAGCAATATTATACTTATCCATGAATGCTAAAACCTTTCTAATCGCTTCAGGAATCTCTGTCTCCTGAAGAATATTCTCCCTTTTCAGCTCATCTGCAACAATCATCTTTCCCAATCTTGCTTTATCCCAGAACTGAGCTATTTCTGTTAAACCTGCTAACATCGTTTCCTCAGATTCTGGATAGAAAAAATATTTGGATGAGAAATTTACTTTATCATAAAGAAGTACGCCTGAGGAGGAGATAGCAAAAATATCTTTGATACTCCTCTGAAGATTAACAATAATCCTCCCCATTGTTAGTTCTACACCATTTATTTGTAAGAAGTTTTTCTCAAAGACTTTTCTTTTTCTTTGATCTTTATCTATATTTTTTACAATAAGATTAACTATATTTCTAAAAATAAAGAAATATAGGAGAACAAAAATAAATGCAAAAAGAAAAATGGATACACTCATAGTTGAATTCAGGAAATACTCGGTTTTGGTAAATGCATCATAAGCTATAAAACTTGAGAAAATGAATAAAACATTTAGCAGAAGAGTAACAGTATTACTAATAATAACAGGGATTCTAATGAACCTGCTTTCTAAAATAGGATATGCAGTAGCAATTGTAAAAGGTATCGCAAAAAGAGGGCCTAAGACAAAAAATCTCGTATCATTGAAGAAAATGGGGAGAAAGTAATCTATAATGACAACAGGAATCATCATTAGTAATGTCCCTATGACATAGAATCGCACCTGTGCTTTCTCATATCCTGTAAATAGCTTACTTTTAGATAAAAAATAAGGGGCAATAAGAAAAATACCTAACACATTTGGCAATGTGTAAATCCAATAATCTGGCCCCATTCTTGCAACGGAAAGATGTAAACTTCGGTAATTAATCGCACTAACTATTACTGAGTCTTTGAATAACAAAACATAGATACTAGGAATTAAGGTTATAAGAATAGGAATAAGATAAAGATAGAACTTACCTTTAATCTTTCTCGGGAAGTAGTATGCAAAAAGTAACTGTGTAAACAACATTCCATAAGATGCAAGATATACTATCTTCAACCAGACATCTGGAGGGAAGACAACTGGATTATTGTAAAAATATGTCAGGATTATCCATATCGCTATTGAAAAAACATTCAATGCATATACAATATTATTTGCTTTCTTAGGATTACGTACAAGAACTACAATGCCCAAAGCAATATTTACTATTGCAAAAAACAAACTTATTATCCCTAAAATGTTTATATCCACCTTAATAAAGTCTCAATTATTTTACAAGAATTAAGCTACGCCTCAAAACCAAAGGATCTACACCTTTGCATCTTCTCAACATACTTCCACCATCCACAATTTCATCACCATTAGAATAAGTATCCTCTTCCCCCTTTACTTTCTCCCAACCAAAGTCTTTGTAGTTTAACGGTTCTTCTTTGACCTCTGATTTTAGCCCGTGTGAGGAAATAACACTAAGAATTTTATTATGATAATCAAAAGGTGATGTTTCTACTTGGACATTTGCCTTTGATAATTCTGTTGCCGATTTTATGGCATTCATAACTTCAAAAAACATTTTCCTATCTGTTTTCAACAAATGTGCGAGCCATGTATACATTCTTGCAGAACCTGAAGAAAAGACTTTGCTTATAAGGACCTGATTATCTTCTCCTACTTTAAATTCATATCCATGTAAATAGTCATACGGTGTTTTAGGGAAATACCTTTTTGAATACTCAATAGATAAATCCTTTCCTATGAAAGCTCGGAGTATTCCTGTCAGGTGAGTGATCGAAGATATTACTACAGTTATTTCGGAATCTAACCCAAGAGTACCAATAAACAAGCCCTTATCAGACTTGTTTTTTAAAACATTAGAAATAATCTTTTCAGTAGAACTTCCATCGATATACTGTAATCCATTATCTATGAGAAGTGCATCAAATTTAGTAGTATTAAGAGAGTCTCGCTTAGAGGTGCTAACAGCATCCCCTACTTGTAATATTATTGTTCTCTCTCTATTCAGAAGCTCCTGTGCTACATCACCATTAACCATGTGTACTTCATATCTCTCCTGTTCCGGTAACATCTGGTTCCAAACCTCAAAGTTAAGAGCCCCCACCGCAATTGAGTCTGCCGAAAGATCTGTTGCTAGAAGATTGGCAGTAATTCCCATTTGGGATAACCTTGCAATAAGGCACTTATCTGCAACACAGGCACCACAGAAAAAAGATCTAATATGGAGTAATTCATTCGGAGATGATTCTTTTATATCTGCTAAATGCCTTGCCATTTGATCCGTATAGCCAATAATAGGTTCAATAGTATCGGTCACCATAACTCTCCTAAGAACTCCCATTACATATGACTCTCTTTCTGAAATTTTTAACCAACTCTCAAGATTAAAGCCTACATTGGACATCTCTTCCTTTAGTTCCGTAGAGGCAGAAGCAATTAAACGAGTTGTCTGAGGAGACATTGTGTATGGGTAATCTCTTGCAATAAATTCCTTATATCCTTCATCCCATTTTTGATCATAAGTATAGCAATCCTGAACAAATTTAGGGTCTATTTCTATTTTGTAACTAGACAAACCCTTGCTATGCTCTTCCTTTACCAATCTAACTACATCATTATCCTTACCTACGATTTCTGTTTGCTCTTCAGGGGCAGATTTTCCTTCCATTTATACAGAGATACTAAAATAATATCCCTTTAAATATCTCACAGATTGGGAAAAAAGACAAACAAATTAAGAAATTTGTCCTTTAATAATTAGGATTATTATAGGAAGTATAAACAGAAGGCTGTAAAGAAAAACATACTGTTTATTGTTTTTTGTTGTATCCATCATCAATTATCTATATTAGTGTT
>CAZHSU010000033.1:0-5958 GCA_964535095.1 uncultured Candidatus Saccharibacteria bacterium
AAACGGAGAGGGAGGGATTCGAACCCTCGATCCGAAAAATCGGATAAAGCTTTTCGAGAGCTTCCCTTTCAACCACTCAGGCACCTCTCCAAAATACTAAACCTTCTCTAAAGGAACATACTCTCCATATGAAATAATATCAATTTTGTTCTGCTTCTTTCTAATATCCCTGTAAAGAAGATTTTTCTGCAAAATAACAAAAACCGCATCCTTATCCTTCTCGTTACACAACAAAACTAATGCCTTTGGAAAATTCAATTTAGTTTGTACCATCAATGTATAGAAATCTCCCTTTTTAGAAAAATAGAAATCTTCCAACATATACCATTCATATAACTTCCCTGCTGTATCAATCCCCCTACTAGTTATCTTGTGTGTAACAACAAGAGGTTTTGTAGTACCTGCCGCATATAATACAAAAAGAACAGAAATAATTGCTGCAATTAGAAAATATTTACCTAAAATAGCTAAGAAAACAATAAAAAGAAGAGCTACTGCTAAAATAACTAAGAACCCCTTATTATCAAGGTTAATCTCATATCTCTCAGGTGCTTTCCATTCAAAAAGCTTAATATTCTGTACAATTTCTTTTTTCTGCACCTCTTCAACTTCTAAAACATCCTCCCCTTTCACAATCCTCTCCCTCCTTCGATTCTTCTCCTCGTTCTTTGCCTTAATTTTCTCCTTTCTCAATTTCTCCTGCCTATCTCGCATATTCTTTTCACCAGTGAGAATCTCCGCTATTTTTTCGAACTCATTTTTTTCTTTTGCCATATGACTATCATACTACAAATATTAGTAAAAGGGCAATTACAAGAATTATGAAGCCCCAGATGAAATCTAGAATGTGGAAGAAATGGAGGAGAAAAACAAGAAGCAAACCTAATGTAAAAATTATTGAGAATTTAATACTTTTTTTAATTCTTTCTCCCTCTTCTAATTCTTTTTTGAAATATTTGAAAACAAAATATAGTGTGATTAGGAAAAATGAGAAGAGTGCAATTATTAAAAGAAACATGAGTACAAGAATATTTACATGATTCATTTCCCCAGTTAGTGTTACTGGAAGGAAGTTTTTATTCCCCAACAAAAATAGCAGGAATGTGACAGAAGAGATAAATGAGAGGATGGATATTAGTAAGAATTTCATATTTTATCTTTCTCTAGGATTTTTAAGTATTATGTAACTATTCTAACATCTGGATACTTAAATTTTTTTAATATCTAGATATGAATATTTTAATTATAGAGGATTCTCATACTCTTTCACAAATTCTTACAAAAGCCCTTGATTCTTACGGGTACAAGGTAACTACGGATAATGCAAATTTTAGTAGTAAGAGGGCTCTTAGGAGAGGTGTTTTTGACTTTGTAATTATTAATACGAAACTTGAAGAAGATAGGACGAATGAGATTATGAACTATGTGAGAGAGAAAGCTCCAGATAGTAAGATTTTAGGTGTTTGTAATAAAGGGGGTTGGGCGGAGAAAGTTGAATTTCTTAAAAAAGGTGGTGATGATGTTCTTACATATCCTTTTCCCATTCAGGAACTTTTGGCAAGGATCAAGTCGATTGTTAGGAGACCTAAGAATTATATTGATGAGAATATTTCTTTTGGAGATTTGACTTTGGATTCGGAGATGAAGTGTTTGTATCATGGGAATTCTGAGATTCCTATGAGGAGAAAAGAGTATGAGTTGTTTGAGTATTTGGTGAAGAATAAGGATAGGCCAATTTCAAGGTGTGAGCTTTTGGATCATGTTTGGGATTATAGGGAGTATGTTGGTTCTAATACCATTGATGTACATGTGAAGAGGTTGCGAGATAGACTGCAAGACAAAGCAATCATTCAGACTGTGCATGGTGTTGGTTATAGAGCTAAAGAGAAAAAGTCTAAAGCATCATAGGCATTACTAGGTGCACGAATTCTTTATCTCCTTCTACCTTAAATACACCAGGCTTTACAGCTTCAGAACACTCGAAAATAATATCTTCGGAGTTCAGGTGATTTAAGATTTCTGACAAGAGTCGTGCACTAAATGCTATTTTTATATCTTTACCTTCAATCTCTCCAGTAAAAGTACTCTCATTTTTACCTAAATCACTCTGTGTTGCAGAAAGAGAAATCTTTCCAGTATCTGCACTAATATTTAGGATCATCTTATTTCCTAAGACAGATTTAGCAATAATATTCACAACCTTCAAAGAGTTAAGGAAATCATCTCTCTTAATAACACATCTTGTTTCAAATCCTGTTGGAATAATTTGCTTATACTCTGGGAACTCTCCATCTATCAGTCTGGAAACTAAATCAACATCAGAAAGTCTAAATAAAACCTGATTCTTATCCTCCAAAAGATACACATTCACCCATTCTTCATCTGTATCCAATTCAGAAATAATGTATGTAAGTTCTTGGAAAGCTCTAACTGGAACTAAGAAACTCTTCTTTGCAGTACCTTTTTCAACTTTCACACTCTGTCTTGAAAGCCTCAAACCATCTGTTGCTACAAAAGAAACATCACTATCATCTACTTCAACCTTAACACCTGTAAGCACAGGTTTAATATCATCACTCGCTGCTGCAAATGCAACTCTGTTAATTGCTTCTACAATATCTGTTTTTTTAATTCTCACAGAATACTTCTGCTCTCCAACTTCTGGAATACTTGGAAAATCATCAAAAGGCATAGTATTAAAACTTGCAGTGTTATTTGATGTAGAGATATTAAAACTCTGTTTTGAAACATCAACATCTACTTTCTCCTCACGAATAGAATTCACAAACTCAGACAACTGCTTTGCAGGTACTGTAATTTTCCCATCTTCCTGAATATCTGCCCCTATCCATGTACTAATACTCAATTCTAGATCTGTCGTTTTCATTGTAAGTTTCCCATTATCGCTCTCAAAAAGAACATTACTTAATATAGGGAGACCTGGTTTGTTAGTAACAACTCTACTAACAATATTCAAATATTTTGAAAATGTATCCTGATTACAAGAAAACTTCATTTTTATAGAATATAAAATATTATCTAATTTGGGACAGTTTCTCTTAAACTTTGTACTTTTATATTATACATTATATTCTCCACAATTGTAGCTAATATATATTTTATTTAATTAAAAAGTAATAGTTTTAGTAGTGAGTATGGATATGTTGATAACTAAAATATTAACTTAAATTTCTGCTTTTGTAATAACTAATTTTTCTAGAATTTTAATGTGTATATCTTCATGCTTTAAGAGTGTTATGCCTTCGTCTTTCCTCTTGTGAATAAAAGGTTTATCAATGTGGATTACTTTTTGGATAGTTTTGGGGTAACTAAGTTCTCTATGTGGAAAGAACAGTTAATGAAAAAGTTCATTAACAAGCTGTTTCTACGAAGTTACAATGTTTCTTTCTCCCCAAATATTAAAAGTTATCCAAAGAAATTAAAAAGTTATTCACCTAGTTATCCACAACTATTCTCTTAGAAGGTGGATACATGAATCTATCTTCTGACTAAAACGCTCATCAGTATTATACATCTCCTCTATTTTGTCATATGCATGAAGTACAGTTGTATGATCTTTTCTGTTTACTTCTCTTGCGACTCTTTCAAGTGGCAATTGCAGTTCTTTCCTTAGAATATACATAACAACCTGTCTAGATTGAGCGACATATGAGGTCCTTCTATTCCCTTTAATTTCGGAAGGCTTAACCTCGAATACCTCTGCGACCGTGCTAATAACCTTAGCTGGAGTAATTTTCTTCCTCTTGAATTCTATATCAATCTGCAACATTTTAGCGATTTCATCTTTTGAAGGATTTAATCCCAATTTGAAGAGTGAAATCACTTTCGTTAAAGCACCTTCCAATTCTCGAATATTACTATCCTTACTCTTAGCAATCATTTCTAAATATTCTTTAGGAATATCCACCTCTCTACCTTCTGTATTCTTTTGTAAAATTGCCAACCTTGTCTCATAATCTGGAGGTTGTATATCTGCAACCATTCCACCCTCAAGCCTTGTTCTTAATCTATCTGTAATATTCTTAATCTCTTTTGGAGCCCTATCTGAAGCAAGTACAATCTGTTTGTTTGCTTGGTACAAAGCATCAAAAGTGTGAAAAAATTCATCCTGTGTTCGTGGGAAGTTCTCAACAAACTGAATATCATCAATAATTAATAAATCTAATTTCCTATATTTATTTCTAAATTCATTATTAGTCTTCGTTCTAATTGCCTCAACCATTTCATTAAGGAACTCCTCAATGGAGATATACATAACTTTCTTTGT
This sequence comes from uncultured Candidatus Saccharibacteria bacterium, assembly GCA_964535095.1. Lineage (GTDB taxonomy): Bacteria > Patescibacteriota > Dojkabacteria > SC72 > SC72 > UBA5232. The sequence goes on from CAZHSU010000033.1 coordinate 4,289, forward strand.
CGAGTCATTTTTCAAAACTTCATTACCTATCGCTTGCATCAAGTGTGTTTTTCCAAGCCCACTATTTCCGTAGAAAAATATTGGATTATATGCATTTCCAAGGTCATTAACTGTTGCTTCTGCTACTGCCTCCGCCAATTGATTCCCTTTTCCTACAACAAAATTCGAGAAAAGATATTTCGGATTTAATCTAGATTCTTCAACTTTCTTGTCAAAGGAATCCTTCTCCTTTTCTGCTGCCGAGAAAAGATCTAAAGATCCTTCATTTCTAGGGTCATGATATTCATACTTATCTTCCAAGCTTTTCTTTTCATTCTTTCTAATCCCTATCTCAATTTCATAATTCTGCCCACTAGCTTTCTTCAATGCTTGTTTTAATGAAGCATTATAATCTCTAGAAATTTTCTCTTTCTTGTATTCACCTTCGCATGAAAGTTGCACTACCCCATTTGAGATATTTTCAATATATACATCTGAAAAAAGACTGGAAAAAACTCTTGACCCCAACATTAATTTAAGATGCTCCTTTGTCATCTTCCACAATTCATCGACATTAACATCTTGGGTGTTTTGCTGTATATTTTCGAAGTAGCCTTCAAAATTTGCCTTGTTCATGACATAAGGTTAACTTATTAAATACTTTTGGGGGCAGCCAATGGTCGATTGGGACTTTGGTTCATTATATGGAATTTTGAAAAAATGTGGATATCTTTTTTTTTGCCATGTAAAAAGACTGTACTAATGGGAATATTTATATTGGCCTATTAACTCTAATAATATTAGAGGTGTTTTTAAAACATTTGCTAAATACTTTTAGTTACTATATAATCAGCATGATTTCAGATATTCATTAAAAAACATGAAAAGAACATACCAACCAAAAAATATGCGAAGAATCAAGAAACTTGGCTTTATGGCAAGAAACAAAACTGTCGGAGGAAAGAGAGTTTTGAAGAGCAAAAGAGCTAAGGGAAGAGCGGTTCTGTCTGTAAGCGAAGAGTACAAGCTTTTGAGAAAAAAGCATAAAGAAAATATTAGATAGATATTATGCTACCTAGAAAATACAGGTTGCCAGCAAAGGAATTTCAGAATCTTTACAAGAGTGGTTTTAAGGCTAAGGGTAAGTATGGAATGCTAATTTCCAGAAAAAATAATCTTGCTAGGCCTCTTTTTGGATTTGTTGTTAGTAAAAAAATAGGTAACTCTGTATATAGGCATAGAATGACAAGACTTCTTAGAGCAATTTCAATGGAAGCAGTTAAACATTTTCAGATGGAGAATATGGGAATTAGCTTCTCCTTTGTTTCTTTCGAATTTTGTAATGAATATAATGTTTTGAAAGATGAAATTTTTGGTCTAGTTGAGAAGACACTTAGTAATGAACTTTATGAAAAAAATAATTCTTTGGTTAATTAGACAGTATCAAAAAACAATTTCCTTAGATCATGGGATTCGAGGAAAGCTTAATCCGGGGAAGAGAAGCTGTAAATTTCTACCAACATGTTCGGAATATGGGTACGAAGCAATAGAGAAATATGGTGTGCTAAAAGGTGGTTTTCTAACTATTAAGCGATTAATTAGATGCAACCCATGGACACCTCCGGGCACATATGACCCTGTTCCTTAAGAGGTTTTTATGATATATTCCAAGACATTATATTAGTCTTAAA
>CAZHSU010000034.1:0-5723 GCA_964535095.1 uncultured Candidatus Saccharibacteria bacterium
AGAGATTTATTAATTTAATAAATAAACTCCCTTCTGTATTCCTCCTTCTTGTTATGTTTAGTACGAATGTTGTTTCTCCTATATATGCAATGGCAGATGGTGCATTGGTTGAGAATAAGGGGATACAGGTAGAGAAGAGTGTCGACTCTGAAATAGAGGAGACTCAGCCAACATTGGAGAGTGTTAGTGTACATGGAGAGATGAGTACAGCAGGGGCAACGGAGATGGGTTTTTGGGATCCATTGTTATTATTGAGACCATCAAAACCTGTACTTACATCCCCAATAGGAGGAATTGTAATAAACAATAACAGACCACTCATGCAATGGGAAGATTCCGAACTCGGGGTATTGAGATTGATTTTTGGTAAAGTCAAAAAATATAACTATGAATATAAGTATGATTGTGAAGGAAGTACTCCTGAGAGTTGCAAAGAGATATATAAAACAACTACAAAGATATCTGAGTACCAAGCAGGAGATACTGCTGATGGTAAAGGTTTTTGGAGAGTACAAGCAGTAGATGATTGGGGAATACTAGAAATAGAAAGTGATTGGTCAGATTATGCAGAGTTTACTGTGGATACAATAGCACCAACAGCAACAGTTGAATATTCACCATCAACACTAACAAATCAGAGAGTCGATGCTATCGTGACTTTTAATGAACCTATTAGAGAAATGCCAACTAAAGAATCTGGTTATGATGGAGGAACAATTCCAAATTTTGTTAAATGTATTGCAGAGATGACTGAATGTACGTTTAGTCACTGGGCAGTTAATAGAGATTATGTTATTGCTTTCTATGATTTAGCAGGAAACAAAGGGACCCTTGGAATCAAGGTAGAAAACATTGATACTAAAGCCCCATCAAAACCAATAATCACAGCAAGAGATGGGTATATAGCAGGAACATGGACGAATAAAACCGTTACCTTAGATTTTGAATCAACAGATAATGTTACATCAAGTGAGAATCTAAAATACGAATACACAACCTCACCCAAAATACACCCAGACTCTTGGATGCCAATAGATAATCCTAAAGAATTTACTGGTAATGTATACAACAATGTATATGTAAGAGCTATCGATGAAGCAGGTAATATAAGTGAATACTCAGAATTCTTCCAAGTAAAAGTAGATCAAACAAAACCAAAAGCACCACAAGTAAATACAAATGGATATACATCAGGAACATGGACAAACAAAGATGTAAAACTGGAAGCTTTTGGTTCTGAAGAGCAAAATAATGATGGCGTTCAAGTAGCTAATCAATCTCCAATTAAATATCAATTTAGATATAATAACGAAGACAGATGGCAAGATTTTAATAGCGTATGGTTTGATACAACATACAATAGAAACCTAACCGTAACATTCAGAGCTGTAGATGAAGCGGGAAACATTAGTGATAACTCAGAGATAATCACTGTACTATTAGATAAAGATTTACCAACAGTAGAGATTTTGGATGTTGCTCCATATAACCCAGAATCTTTTAAGGTGAAAGCAAGTGATACTAACGGATTAAAAAGAATAGACTATTCATTGTGGACAGATAATAACAAAACCAGATTAGGAGTATGGGGAGAAAATATTGACACAAATAGCTTTGAAAAGAATCAAGATGGATACAGAGAATATATAAATGATGAAGCAAGAGATTGGATATTACTCAAAAACTTAGGAGATGGAGAATATACATTAAGAGCAACAGTTAAGGATAAAGCAGGAAATGAAGTACATGCTAAATCTGTTTACTTTAAAGTTGATAGAACTCATGCAACATTTGCAATTTCATCCCCTACAAATGAAAGTGTAGTAAGTGGGAAACAAAGAATAAATGCAATTATTACAGATGCAAATGATATTACAAAAGTACTTATGTCTATTCCTGGAGTGAGTGGGAATTATGTCTGGGAGAAAGGTAAAAGCAAAAATTCATTAACAAGAGATGGAGATAATTTCTATGTTGATTTTGACACCGAAACCTTGCCAGATGGCCTTATACATGTAACTCTTAGAGCAACTGACGGTGCAGGGAATACAAGATACTGGAATAATAATTCAGGAAATAGGCAACATAGCTTCATAATAGATAACACGGCACCTATAACCAAAATCACATCACCTATCAATGGAACATATGTAAGAGGAAAGGTAGATTTCAGAGGAACAGTAACAGATACAAATCTTCTAAGATACTACTATAACATCAAAGGAGTAGCATCAAAGACAGTAACACAGGATGCAAATCTTGATGACGAGACAATTTACGAATGGGATACAACAAAGTATGCCGATGGAGAATATGAAATAAGACTAGAAGCAAGGGATAAGGCAGATAATAAAGACTCTAAATCTATCGATGTCATAAAAGTGTATGTAGACAACACAGCACCAGTTATAGAAATAACATCACCTATCGATGGTTCAACAAGAAAAACAGGTGATGGGAAATTAGAAATAATTGGAACTATCTCTGATAATGTGAAAGCTAACTATATCCATATTCAAATAGTAGATGCAGGCGGAAATGGGAGAGGAATATATACAGTACATGGAGCAAAGACAGATGAACTTCTTACTACCTTAGATATCTCAGATCTGGAAGATGGAACATACAACATTAACTACTGGGGAGCAGATCATATAGGCAATGTCTCAGAGAAGAAATTTATTACAATAACCATAGATAACACCTCAGACCCTGAACCAGAACAAGTACCACAGACTCCTGAGACACCAACAACACCAGTAGTAGATGAAAGTGAAGAAGTAGCAGGTATAACAGATACTAACACTCCAAAAACCACTACAACAACCAGAACAGGAAGAAATGCAACACCCCTTATAGCAAATGCAATAGAAACAACAGATGAAGAAACAGAAATTGAAGAAAAGGAAGAAGATGAAAAAGAAGTTCTTGGAGAAGAAGATGAAAAAGTATGTAAAGCAGACAAAAAAATAAGTGGACACATCTACATAGACAAAAACAACAACAATGAACAAAATGATGGTGAAAAAGGGATAAAGGATGTAAAAGTACAAATCTATGTAATGGAAAATGGTCAAAAGAAAATTATTAAAACAATAACAACAGATGAAGAAGGATACTTCGAAACAACAACCATCTGTGCTGGAAAATACAATATTCTAGTAGAAGAAGAAACACTACCAAAAGGATATACAGTAAAGGGAGAAGCAGAGAGAGAAATAGTAGTAACAGAGGAAGACACAGATGCAAGTGAAGGAGCATACCTAGGAGTTTCAATAGAAGATACAAGGTCTTTCATACAAAAATATTGGTACTGGATATTAATCCTCATCCCAATAGTCGGATATATTATCTACAAAAAGAAAAACGAAGATAAATAATTAGAATATAATGGGGGAGTACTGTTGAAATACACAGTACTCCTCTCTAAAACACCCCATTCCCATCATAATCTATTAATGATATATTAATCACCCATGTCAGAAACATACACAGGAGAAACAGAACAAACAGAAGAACCACGATACATAGAATATCCTGTTGCAAGCTTTCAAGAAGCAGTGGAGAGAATCATATACGACGATGACGAAGAAAACGCAGAACCAAGATACATCCTCTTAGATATAGACGGAGTACTCCTCCCCGATGAAGACAAACTTCCCATTGTATCACTCATGAAAAAAAGCAAAATAGATGATGTAGACCAAGGATACATAATGCACCTAAAAGAGAGATACAATGACAACATCGCTATAGTTACAGACAGAGATCCCGTCAAAAACATCTTCCTAAGCTCAAAATATATAATAGATCAAGTAAAAGAAGTAAACTATCCCAAAGAAGAACCAATACCCATACACGACTCATTACTCAAGCAAGTCCCCATAATGAACATAGAAAGAAAAAAACTAATAGCAAAAGGAATCGCAGAAAAATTCAAAATAGGAGATGTAATTACATTAACAAGCATAGAAGACAAAACCTTCACACACCCAGACAGAAAAGGATTCCTCACATTCATAGCAGATGAACTCTATAAAGAGTATGGCATTGAATGCATAATCCGAAATTATGTAGTCCAAACCTCAATAAGAGACAAAATCCGAGGGATAAAAGACAAGATCAAAAGAGGTATCCAGAACTTTCTGTCCCCTAAAAATGGTATAATTAAAAATGAAGACCAAAATAATAATTCTTCTGATCCTAGCTGGAATCTCCTCTATCACAGGCTCATATCTTCTAAGTAAACAGCTACACTCAAAACCTAAACCCTCTACACTAGGTATAACTCAAACAATTCAAACACCAAAGCCAACACCTGAACCACCACCAATTCCCCTAGAACAAAAAATCTTGGCAGAGATGACAATAGAAGAGAAAGTAGGACAACTCTTCATCTTCGGAATAGAGGGAAACACAACAATAGAGCCCCAAAACAAACAATTCCTCATAGACACCAAACCCGGAGGTATCATACTCTTCTCAAAAAATATTACAGATGAAAATCAGATTAAAAACCTAATTACAGAGATTCAATCCACCAACCCACACATACCTCTCTTCATCTCCATAGACCAAGAAGGAGGTGTAGTATCTAGACTAAACTGGAATGACACACTAACAAAATCCCAAGAAAGTATTCAAACCAAAGAACAAGCATATGAGGTAGCAAAGAATAGGGGAGAAATATTAAGAAACTTAGGAATAAATATGAATCTAGCTCCTGTTGCAGAAATCAATGAAAATATACATTCCTTTATGTATAAAAGAACATACCGGGGTAATAGTGAAGATATCGTAGAAAAGATAGTATCCTCTGTAAGGGGATATAAAGATGCTGGAGTCCTTCCAGTCCTCAAACACTTCCCAGGACATGGGGAGAGCAATACAGACCCTCACAATACCCTTCCTAAAGTAAGCATAACAGGAGAACAATGGATAACATATGTGGAGCCATTTAGGAGAGTCGTCGAAGAAGAAAGAATAGATGCAATAATGATTGGGCACATACTCTTGCCCAATATAGCTCCAGACCCTGCCACTATCTCCAAAGAAATTATAACTGATAGATTAAAAAATGAAATCGGATATGAGGGTTTAATTATCTCAGATGATATGGAGATGGGAGCGTTAAAGAATATAGACACTCCTGAGAATCTAGCTAAAAGATCCACCTTAGCAGGTGTAGATATACAGATATATGTTAAATACTCTAGTGATAATAAGTATTCTCAAAGGATTGCATACAATACACTATTAGAGGAGGTGAAAGAGGGGAGATTAGATATAGATCGACAAGTATTAAAGATTTTAAGAGTAAAGATGGGATATGGAGTGTTAAATTTAGAGGACTATAGCGAAGATATTGACCGAAGATTTTGATAGTAGAGGAGGATACTTATCCAATTTCACACAAGTAATTACCAAGCCCTTAGTATATAGATGTTGACACTATCATTGCCTATGTATTAGCATAAATTACTAGCACATTTAAAGCCCAACAGGTTGATATCAGGTCTTAGTATAGAACCATTCTTTCTATATTATGGCTTCTGAGGTTTTAACTGATATATTAATGATTCGAACATTAATGCCTTAGTGGTAGGAATTGAGGGTAATTCCTCTTTTCTTTATCTCTAAGGTTCGAACTAGTATGTAGAAATACATACTTTGCTAGCACTGGGTGGGATTTCTTGGAATCGCCACCTTTTTTTTTTGCACAT
>CAZHSU010000035.1:0-5537 GCA_964535095.1 uncultured Candidatus Saccharibacteria bacterium
AAAAAGAAGAAAGTTAACGATGCTGTGGATTAGGAAACCTTAGTACAATGCGAATAGTTGCTCCTTTTTGAGGGTCAGATCTGGGACAGACCCCAAAGATTGGTTGTAGCAAAATCGAAGGATTGCATATATAATAAAGGCATGGAAATTAAAAAAGACCCAGTTATAATAGAAAGAATCCTTACAAAAGGGGTAGAACAAATACTGCCCTCAAAAGAAGCGCTAAAAGAGAAACTCCTCTCAGGAGAGAGATTAACCATATACCAAGGATTTGACCCAAGCTCTCCAAGTCTACACATCGGACACACAGTTGGCATGAGAAAGCTTGAAGACCTCAGGAAACTAGGTCACAGAGTAATCTTCCTCATCGGAGATTTCACCGCAAGAATCGGTGACCCAGACAAAGCACAAACAAGAAAAATGCTCACGAAAGAAGAAGTTGAGGACAATATGAAAGTATATGTAGAACAAGCATCGCCAATAATAGACCTATTCAACAAAGAAAATCCAGTAGAAATCCGCTACAACAGTGAATGGAATGAAAAGCTAAACTTCGCAGATGTCATAACTCTCGCATCAGAATTAACAGTACAGCAGATGCTCAAAAGAAGTCTCTTCCAAGACAGACTACAAAAGGATAGCCCCATTCATCTAAACGAATTCTTCTATCCCTTAATCCAAGGTTACGACTCTGTCGCCATGAATGTAGATATTGAAATCGGTGGAAATGACCAACTCTTCAATATGCTTGTCGGAAGAGAAATGGTAGCAAGACACCACAACAAAGAAAAAATTGTAATAACAGGAAAACTACTCACAACAGCAGATGGACAAAAAATGGGGAAAACCGCTGGCAATGCAGTCAGCTTAGATGACACACCAGAAAATATCTATGGCAAAATAATGTCCACTGAAGACAAACAAATGCTTCTTAGTTTCGAACTCCTCACATCTGCCACATTAGAAGAATTAGAAAAATACAAAGAAAGATATGAATCAGATGAAAACCCAATGATTCTTAAAAAAGAACTCGCATTCAGAATAACAGCAGAACTAAAATCCAAAGAAGATGCACAAAAAGCAGAAGCTCTCTTTGAATCAGTCTTCCAAAAAAAAGATGTTGAAATTGAAATTCCAGTTACAAAAGTAGAAAAAGAGAAACTTCCTCTCACCGAACTTCTCGTAGAAATTGGTTTTGCACAGAGTAAAAGCAATGCAAGAAGATTAGTAGAGCAAGGTGCTGTAAAAATAAATGATGAGAAATTCGAATCCTTCAACGAAGAAATAGATATCTCCAAACTCGCTCCTTTCATTATAAAAGCAGGTAAAAATATTACAAAAATAACACTTCTTAAATAATAATGAATGAAAATACACCCACGGGTGTTTTAAAAAACAGGCTGTACTCCCTTATATCCAACGAGGCTATTCCTTACATGAAATCTGCCGTCACCTATGCAGAAGAATACTATCAAGGCAAAACAAGATTCAACGGAGAACCAACAATAAATCATGTCATAAAAACAGCAATACCCATTTTAGAAACTGGCATAGACATAAACACCGCTATTACAACTCTTTTCCACGAAATGATACTCGATGAAGAAAGATTAAAAGATATAGAAAAGAACTTCTCAAAAGACATCATAACCATCCTAGATGGAATCACGAAGATAAGAAAAGGAACAAATAGTGTAGATACAGATTCTGAAATCATTGTGAAATACATATTAAATGTCAGCAAAGATATCAGACCTGTCATTCTAAAAATCTTCGACACATTAGAAGACATTAAATCTTTTGATGAAATCCCAGAGGAGCAAAAAAAAAGGAAATTAACAAAAGCATTGGAAATATATGGTGTCCTTGCAGAATATCTCTCTTTTGACAGTACTAAAAAAGAAATAGAGGAAGAAGCTTTCAAATATTACCTTCCAGTAGAATACCAAAGCATTACAAAAAAGATGGAAGAGCTAGGAATTTGTGAAGAGCTTAAAGAAAAATATCAAGAAATCATTATAGAATCTACAAAATCATTATCAAAGAAACCAAAAGTATACGGAAGGATTAAAAGCAAATACAGTATTTACAACAAATTAAAAAAGTATGAAAAGGAATGGGTAGATCCTAACATCAATAGGTTAGATGACCTAATAGCATTTAGAATTGTGGTAGAAACAGAAGATGATGCATATCTAGCAATGGAGAAACTAATGGACAGAGGAGAGGTAAACGAAGAAAGATTCGACGATTACATTGCGAATCCAAAACCAAACGGCTATAAAGCATTACAAAGTCCAATACACTTTCCTGAAATTTCTCCTCTCTACATAGAAGTACAAATACTTACAAATGAAATGTTGGAGAATAATACTTTTGGTCCTGCCTCACACATTGCATACAAGGCAAGCAAATCAAGATATGCCAAGCCAACAAACAAATACGATTGGGTAAAAACCATACATGAGCAGATTGTAGAAAGCCAAAAGAAAAACTCAAAAGAGAAAAATATCCCTATAAATGCCGACATTTTCCCAGATGAAGTCTTCGCTTTCACCCCAGCAGGAAAAATAATCCCTTTGGAAAAAGGATATACCGTACTAGACTTTGCTTACAAACTACACACAGATATTGGCAATAGTGCAGAAACTGCAAAAGTAAATTATAAACCTGCAAAACTATCCCAAGTCTTGGAAACAGGGGATATTGTTGAGATTAGAACAGATAAAAACAAAAAACATCAGAAAGTAAGTGCTATAGATTCTGTAAAATCTACAAGAACAAGATATAAAATGCTAAAATCCTCCAAGGACTCATTGCGAAATAGATAAATTCTTAAAAAAGAGTTAGAATATACACATGGCAAAATTAAATAAAAAGAAAAAAGAAAAAACTAGCAGAATCATTAATATAATAATGGCTGTTGTACTTCTCGCAAGTATCATACTACCAATGATTTTGGTTCTTACAGATCTCTAGTATGCTAGATAAAAATACACCAATATCGGAATTAAAGGGAGTAGGGCCTAAGACAGAGCAACTTTATGAAAACTTAGGGATACATACCGTTGGAGATCTTCTTTCACACATTCCATTTCGGTATCAAGACACTTCAGATATTATCTCAATTGCAGAGTTCAAGGAGAACGGTGCTGGTACTTTTCTTGCTGAGATAGAAGAAATCAAAACAACATATTACAGAAAGAAAATTACTACCGTTAAAGTAAAAGACGATACAAACACACTTAGACTTTCTTTCTTTAATCAACCATACCTACAGAAAACTTTTCAAAAAGGAGACATATACCTTTTCGATGCAAAATATTCTGTAAGCAGAAATGGGAAAACAAAGAATATATATAATCCAAAGTTTGAGAAATTCAAATACCAGAAAGAGAAACAGGTACATGTTGGGAAAATTATTGGCATATACCCAGAAACAAAAGGTCTCTCATCTGCAATGCTAAGAAGACAGATTTCAGAGCTAAGAGAGGACATCCCAACACTTTTCGCAGACCCATTAGGGCACTATATCAAAAAAGGCAACCCACAGTTGCCCTTCATTTCTGAAGCATTGGAGAAAATACACTTTCCTGAAAGTGAAGAAGATATTGAAACTGCAAAGAAAAGGCTTGCTTTCGATGAAATGCTAAGAGTTGCAATTAAAATAGAGAAGGAAAAAGAACAGAGGGCAAAAGAGAAAGCAAAAAAGATTCCTCTGGATTCCAAAGCTGTAAATGAATTTATAAAATCCCTTCCATATAAACTTACGGATGACCAAAACAAAGCAGTAGAGGAGATTTTAGAAGATTGTAATAATTCCCTGCCAATGACAAGATTACTTAATGGTGATGTAGGAAGTGGCAAAACAGTAGTTGCTGCAATAGCAATATTAAACTGTATCAAAAATGGCTTCTCCTCAATACTCCTAGTCCCCACAACAGTACTTGCAAAACAGCATCTCGAAACTTTCACACAACTTTTCAAAAAGTTTAATATAGATATAGAACTCTGTATTTCAAACGAGAAAAATATTTCAGATGCAGACAACAAATTAATAATTGGAACACATGCAGTTCTTTACAACATGGACCTTCCCAAAGATCTAAATTTAGTAATAATAGATGAGCAACATAGATTTGGAGTGCAACAAAGAGAATATTTCAGGAAGAAAGGAAAAGATTCCCCACACTATCTAACCATGACAGCAACACCAATTCCACGAAGTCTTACAGAGATTTTCTTTGGAGGATTAGATGTTTCAGAAATTAAGGAGAAACCAAAGAACAGAATTGAAGTAAAAACATATTACACACCAGAAAGAAAAAGGTTTGAGTGTTTTGAATGGGTGAAAGAAAAAATTTTAGAGAGTAAGGGAGAGAATCAGGCATTCTTCATTTACCCCCTCATTGAAGAAACCGAAAAATCCACAAGGAAATCTGTATTGAATGAATATGAGAATCTGACAGAGATATTCAAAGGTCTTAGGGTAAAATACCTGCATGGAAAGCTGAAAGAAGCCGAGAAGAGTGCCCTTCTTGAAGATTTTAGAGCAAAGAAGATAGATATTCTCGTTTCCACAACAGTTATTGAGGTTGGCATAGATATTCCAGATGCTACAATTATGGTAGTAGAAGATGCTGAAAGATTTGGCTTGGCACAAATTCATCAGTTAAGGGGAAGGGTAGGGAGAAGTAATAAGGAATCTTTCTGTTTTGTTATACCATCTGCATCTGTGGAGAAAGGCTCTCTTGCAGAAGAGAGATTGGTGTATTTCTCAAAACATTCCTCTGGTTTTGATGTAGCACAATATGACTTACAAAGAAGAGGTCCTGGGGAGGTTTATGGAACAAGACAATCTGGCATTCCAGTATTTAAGGTTGCCGATATTTTTGATGTTAAACTCCTAAGAGAAACAAGAACATTTGCCAAGAAGTTAATAAAAGAAGATAATACAAAAGATATTTTAGAAAATTTGTTTGCATAATGAGGATACATATTGTTTTGGATAATATAAGGTCGTGTTTTAATGTGGGGAGCATTTTTAGATCTGCAGATGGTGCGGGGAGTGTAGAAAAAATCTATCTCTGTGGAATGACTAGTGATATAGATAACCCTAAGTTGGAGAAAACTGCACTGGGAGCAATAGATATGATTCCATCCGAGCATTATGATACTACTGAGGAGGCTTTGGAGGAGATAAGAGAACAGAATATTCCAATATATTCAATTGAGCTAACAGATGATGCCATGGACTTCCAAACTGTGGAATATCCAGAAAAAGTGGCTTTTGTTTTTGGTCATGAAAAAACTGGAGTAGGGGAGGATATTTTGAAAAGCTCAGACAAGAAAATCTTTGTCCCAATGAGAGGGCAGAAAGAATCTTTGAATGTCGCAAACTGTGCAACAGCCATCCTCTACGAAGCAACGAGAGAAAAAACAAAGCCATAGGGTCTGTCCCAGGTCCGTCCCTGAAAAAGGTACAACTATTCGCATTGTACTAAGGTTTCCTAATCCACAGCATCGTGAACTTTCTT
>CAZHSU010000036.1:0-1282 GCA_964535095.1 uncultured Candidatus Saccharibacteria bacterium
ATAAAAGAGTATGGGGAAAAAAGAATTTTACGATCCAGATGTTCGAGATGAACTAGAAGATGAGTATGGTGATCCTAATACAGCAACTCTTATTGCTTCAACAGAGATGGATGGGGTAGCTCATGATGAAGATGGTAATCTTGATGCAACACAAACATACTGCAATAAACTAGAGTATCCAGAGCAATTAGAAGTTTCTCCTGCAATGAAAGAAGGGCAGAAAAAGTGCAAGAGTGAGCTCAAGACATACCTTAAAAATCAGGGTCTTGAGAGTGTTGATGATTGGATAAAAAGGGAAGAGAGAAAGAAAGCCGAACAGGCTTCATCTGCTACTTCATAACACTCATTACATACTTAGTTTAATCTCTTTAATCTTGTCTCTTAACTCTGTAGCTTTCTCAAACTGCAATCTATCTGCAGCTATTAACATCTCTTCGTTCATTTCTTTAATTAACAACTTCTTCTGCCTTATATCCATTCTTTCAATATCCATATCTGTCTCTTCTCTATCTTCCTCTGTCTCGACCAACTTACCTCTAATTTCCTTAGAAATAGTTGTTGGAGTAATATCGTGTTCAATATTATATTTCTCTTGATACTCCCTTCTCCTCTCCGTCTCATCAAGAGCATACTTCATACTCTGTGTAATATTATCAGCATACATAATAACTCTGCCTTCAACATGCCTTGCCGCTCTACCAATTGTCTGCACCAAACTTGTTCTAGATCTCAAAAATCCTTCCTTGTCTGCATCTAAAATAATAACAAGGGATACCTCTGGGAGATCAATACCCTCTCTAAGAAGATTAATTCCAACTAAAACATCATATTCACCCAATCTCAAATCCCTTAGAATATCTACTCTCTCAACTGTATCAATATCCGAATGTAAATACTGCACCTTGATTCCTGCATCTTTAAGATATGTAGTTAAATCCTCTGCAAATCTTTTTGTAAGAGTTGTGACTAAAACTCTCTGTTTCTTCTCTACATTTTTTGTAATTTCGTTAATAACATCATCAATTTGGTTTTTAATTGGTCTTACTTCAACCTTTGGATCTAGAAGACCTGTTGGCCTTGTTAACAGTTCTGTTACAACATTATTACTATCCTGTAACTCCCATGGAGCTGGGGTTGCAGAGATATATAGAGTTTTTCCCTGTCTCTCTCTAAATTCTTCAAAATTCAACGGTCTGTTATCTCTCGCAGTAGGTAATCTAAAACCATATTCAATCAAGTTCTCTTTCCTAATCTTATCACCATTAAACATTCCTCCAATCTG
>CAZHSU010000036.1:1382-2862 GCA_964535095.1 uncultured Candidatus Saccharibacteria bacterium
ATAACTTCCTTCTCCTCACTTATTTTTCTTTTTGAAATTGGATCAACCTTACTAATTCTCTCTACCTTGTTTCCAAAAAGTTCAATTCGTATTGATACATCTTCATATGGAGGGAAAACTTCAATAATATCACCCGTTATTCTAAATACTCCATTCACAAAATCAAAAGAATCTCTCTCATACCTCATTGAAACAAGCTCTAAAGCAACTTTGGATAGTTCAACATTTTGTCCTAGAAAGAAAGAAATCGCTTTGTTCTGATAGTTCTCTGGTTGTCCAATATTGTAAATACATGACACAGAGGCAACAACAATTGTGTCTTTCCTAGTAATTGCGGAGTTCATTGCAGCAAATCTTAAATTCTCAATCTGTTTGTTTGTCTCAGATTCCTTCTCAATATATAGATCTTTAGCAGGAACATATGCTTCTGGTTGGTAGTAATCGTAGTATGAAACGAAATATCTAACGGCATTTTCTGGGAAAAACTCCTTACATTCTTCATACAATTGTGCTGCAAGAGTCTTGTTGTGTGAAATAATTAGTGATGGCTTGTTTAACTCCTTAATTACATTCGCCATTACAAAAGTCTTTCCAGAGCCAGTTACACCAAGCAAAGTCTGCTTATCTTTTTTTGCAGAGTTCATGACAATATCGCTAATGACTTTCTTCTGGTCTGGTGAAGGATCATATTTTGAAACAAGTTTGAAACTATCCATAACTATGTATTCTACCAAATATATTAATGTGTTAAAATGTATTCATGACAAATATGAAATTAAACAAACTATCAGAGGAGGTAATTAAACAGATTGCAGCAGGTGAGGTAATTGAAAGACCTGCTTCTGTAATTAAAGAATTGGTAGATAACTCAATAGATGCAGGAGCAACTAAGATAACTGTAAAGGTTAAAAATGGTGGGATAGACATTATGGAGGTTTCAGATGATGGTATTGGTATCCCAAGAGAGAATTTAGACACCATTTTCCAACCACATACCACTACAAAAATTAGGAATATTGAAGATCTAAACACACTTCTAAGCATGGGTTTTAGAGGAGAGGCACTTTCAACTATAACTTCTGTTTCTAAGGTTAAATTAGAATCTAAGTATGAAGAAGAGGAGAAGGCTAATATAATATTGTTTAATGAAAATGGTCAATCTGAGATTTCAACAGTTGCGAAAGAGAGAGGAACAACCATAAAAGTTGAGAACCTTTTCTATAATATCCCTGCTAGAAAGAAATATCTTAAGACAGCTACAACAGAGTACAGAAAGATTTATGAGATGTTGAATAGGTACTTCTTGGTATATCCAAATATCTCTTTTGTACTAGAAAAGGATGGGAAAATAGTTGTCAATTTAAGAGGGCTGGAAGGTGCTAAGGCAGGAGAATTAAAAGAGGAGAGGATTTCAGAGGTGTTGGGTAAAAATATCAAGGAGGAGATGCTTGAGCTCTCCTACAATGGTGCTGGGACTTCA
>CAZHSU010000036.1:2962-5269 GCA_964535095.1 uncultured Candidatus Saccharibacteria bacterium
TTTTTTGAAAGTGTTGGCTTTATATATGAAGTTAATGATAATTCAATTAACCTGAAAACAATTCCAGCAGAGTATGCCGAGGCAGATTATTCTTCAATTTTCAAAGCTATATTTGAGCTTGAGGATAATATAGATCTTCTCCAAAAGTCTTTCAAAAAGAGAAAAGAGGATGTTCTAGCAACTATTGCTTGTCATGGAAGTATTAGATCTGGTCAGAAACTTTCATATATTGAAATGAGGGATATTTTTGAGAGTCTCAAAAGATGTGATAATCCATATAGTTGCCCTCATGGGAGACCTATTATTTGGAAGATGAAGTTAAGTGAGATAGATAAAAATTTTGAAAGAACATATTAATGCCAGTATTTATTGGTTCTACTCCGAATACAACAGAAGAGGATTTGAAAGTTGCAAAAGGCATCATAGATGGCAGTATTAATGTAGAAGGAAGTTTAGATTCCTTAACAAATATTTTTCAGAAACAATATCCAGAGAAGAGTATATTTCTTTTCAATAGGGGAAGAGATTCTATGTATTCCCTTTTTCAAAATCTTAATCTAAATCCTGACAATGAGATTATACTCCAAGGATTTACCTGTATCGCTGTTGTAGCACCAATTCTTTGGGCGAAATGTAAACCTGTTTTTGTAGATATCTCCAAAGATACTTTCAATATGGATATTTCTAAGATGGAAGAAAAGATTACAGAGAAGACAAGGGTTATTATCATTCAGCATACATTTGGGAATATTGCAGATATGCAGAGAATTAGGAAGATTGTGGAGAAGGAAAATGCGAAAAGAGCTAGTGAGAAAAGGATTTTCTTACTTGAGGATTGTGCCCATGTATTGGATTTTGAAAACAGGGAAATTGGTAAGTATTCAGATGCTCTTTTCTTTAGTTTTGCACAGGATAAGAGTATTAGTTCTACACAAGGAGCTTTGTTAGTTGTTAACAACAGCGAACTGCTAGATAAAAAATTTAATGAAGAATATGAACAAGTTCCTGAACTTCCAGAAGAAGAGGCTCTGTATAATGCAAAATATATCTTGTATTGGGACAGGATTAAGAAGAACTATTTTAAGAAAATAATTGTTCCTAGAGTCACATTTGGAAAAGGTCTTCTACTTCTATATAGATTTCTTGGGAAGATTAAGAAGCAAGCATCAAATGATACAACGAACTTTGATGGGATACATAAAATGAGTGAAACACAAGCGAAACTTCTCCTTTGTCAATTAGAAAAGCTGAAAGAATTTAATGTGAATAGAAAGAATATTTCTAGAATATACGCCTCTAAAGAAAATACTCCGATGCTTAGGTATCCAATTCTTGTGCAAAATCGAGCTGAGGTGAAAGAGAAATTAAAAAATATTGGTGTAATTTCTGGTAATTGGTATACTTCTCCAATATTCCCTATTGCATGGGATGACTTGGCATGTTTAGGATATAAAGTAGGGGAGTGTCCAGAGACAGAATATTGTACAAGACATATAATGAATCTCCCTACAAATATAGAAGTTAGTGAGGAGAAAGCGAAGGAGATATTGGAAATTGTGATTAAGTATGCAAAGATAGCTTAATTTGTTATTCTAATCTAATGAAACTATCATTTGAGAAAATTGAAGACGATAGAGAGTGGGACAAGTATGTGAAGCAACTGCCGGAGTATTCTTTTTTGAATAGTAGTGCTAGGTATCAGTACAATATTAGTGTTGGTATTGAGGCATTTAGGTATGTGATTAAAGATAATGAAAAGTTCATTGGCATATTGACAGGTAATATTGGAGACTCTAAGCTTTTTGGAAAGTTTTTAGAGTGTAAACATTCACCTATGTTGATGGATAACGGAAGTGAGGAAGTATGGAAGGAGATTACAGAGTTTTGTAAAAAATTAGCCAGAGAAGAGAACTGCTTTATGTTTAGGTTTGCACCACTGTATATTGAAAATAATATACTTGTCGATTTCTATAATTCTAATAATTTTATAAAAGCACCAATTCATAATGTAGATGCTTTGGTTTCTCAACATATTGATCTTACGAAAGATGAAGCAACTCTAAAGAGTGAGATGAGTTCTTCTAGAAGAAAGATGATTAACCAGCTTTCAAGAATGCCTGAGGTTGAGGTGAAGATTTTTAATGATGAGACTCCCTTTGATGACTTTGAAAAACTCCATGAGCAGACAATTGCTGTTAAAGGCTATGTAGATAAATCTACTAAATTGCTTCTTTCGGAACTTAGAAAGCAGGTTGAGTATGGTATGTGCTATTTTGTTGTCGGATATTATAATGGTGAGCCAATCTC
>CAZHSU010000037.1:0-5183 GCA_964535095.1 uncultured Candidatus Saccharibacteria bacterium
TTCTCTAAAAAGAGAAAGTTATTAGTTATTTTTTCACATAGAGCTTGATATCTGTAGCAACGGCTCTTTCTTCATTGAGCATAACAGGATTGATATCCATTGATACTATTTCAGGATATGTGATTAACATACTCTGTATTTTCATTATCATGTCAATGAATTTCTCTCTGGCTAACTTAGGTTTACCTCTATATCCATCAATAATCATAGAAACACTTGTTTCAGAGAGTATGGCATCTATCTTTTCTCTTGTCTCAGGAATTAATACATGTTTAATATCTTTGTAAACTTCTGTATACACACCACCTTTTCCAATTGCTAAGAGATGTCCAAAACCAACACCATCTTTCTCGTATATATGGCTATCTCCATCTCTGTTTGCACCTACAAACATCTCAATTTTACTGTTTTCTATCATCTCCTGCACCAAAATTTTAGGAGCTGGGTTGCCAGTTATCTTAGTAATATTCTCTTTTAGTTCTACATATTTCTCTTCAAATTCTGAAATAGTCCTAATATCTAAGTACAATGCTCTGAAATCTGTTTTGTGTGCTAAGTCTTGTGATGTTGCTTTAATAGCAACAGGGAATATGGTTGCTGCAAAATCTCTTGCTGTCTCTAAGCTGTTTGCAATTAACTGCCTTGGGGTTTCAATATTGAACTCCTCAAAGATTGCAAATGTTAATTCATCTGGAAGTACAGTAGCTTCTGGATGACTGTCTACAAAATCTTGAATATCTCTCTTGTTTCTAGTTCTTCTTAAATATTCCTCACTTCTGACAACTCTGTTATTCATTTCTTTTCTCATTTCAAAATCTGCTAGCTTTGCAATGAGGTGCATTGTTTCTTCAACATCGTTAAACCACCCTATCCTATTTTCTTGCATAATTCGATATCCTGCCCTTACATCTTTTCCCCCAAGGAAACAGCCATAGATTGGCTTGGATGTTTGTTTGGAGAGATTTACAATGGCTTCTGCGGTTCCCTTTACTTCTGTCATTAGCTGTGGTGTAAGAAGAACCACAACACTGTCAATATTTACATCTTCAAGGACTGTGGAAATTGCTTGTGCAAATCTATCGCTTTTGCTGTCACCTAATACATCTACGGGATTGTGTATTGAAGCTTCAACAGGAAGAAATGTTTTTAACTTCTGTTCTGTCTTCTCTCCAAGCGTTGCAATGTTTAGACCTTCTATCTCAGCTCTGTCCACAGCTGTTATTCCAGGACCTCCTGCATTTGATACTATTGCAACATTTTTACCTTTTGGAATGAATCCTGTGTTTATTAGTTCTATTAGTTTGTATAGTTCTTCTGAGTTTTCTGCAAGAATGATGTTAGATTTTTTGACAGCTGCTAGTACGGCATCGTATGAGGATGCTAGGGATCCTGTGTGTGAGGAGATTGCTTCTTTAGACTTTTCACTACTTCCGGGGGCAATTAAGAGTACGGGCTTCTTGGATCTTTGAACTATTGATACAAATTCTTTTCCATCTGAGAATTCTTCTAGGTATAGTGCTACTGCTTTTACATCTCTGTTGTTGAGGAAATATGGGAGAAGTTCGTTTTCATTTATATCTGCTTTGTTTCCGACAGATATTACATGTGAGAATCCTAGCCCTGTTTCTGATGCCATATCTAGTATTGCGGTACAGAATGCTCCAGATTGTGAGATGAATGCTATATTGCCATCTCCAGGGTTGGATCTTGCAAATGTTAGGTCTAGTTTGACTTTGTTGTTGATGAAGCCTAGGCAGTTGGGTCCAATTAGCCTTATCTTGGCTTCTTTTAGCTTGTGAGCAATTCTCTCTTCTCGTTCTTTTCCTTCTTTGCCTGTTTCTGCGAATCCTGCAGAGAGGATAAGGACTGATTTTACTTTTTTCTCTATACATTGGTCTACGATATCTTCTACTGCTTGGTATGGTAGTGCTACGGCTACCATATCTATTTCTTCATTTACTTCTAGTATTGAGGGATATGCTTTTCTTCCTTGTAGTTCTGAGTATTTTGGATTTATGGGGAAGACTTTTCCATTGTATCCAGCGTTTAACAGGTTTCGCATTATTACAGATCCAACCTTTTCAGGATTATCTGAGACCCCAACTATTGCAATAGACTTTGGTGATAGTATTGTATCCATTTCTTAGCTATTTGTGTATTTTAACAGGTTCTTTATATTATATTCTTTGACTTCTTCTACTAGTTCAGAGCTTATTCCTTTTCTGCTTTGTAGGTTGTCGTAGAATGTTGGAATAGTATCATTCTGGTATATTATACCTGTGTATATTTTTTCTGTTTTAGCAGCTGTTTTTAGTAGTTCTTCTGCTTTCTCTATTGATTTGTTTGAGTATTCTGGAAGTGTATCTACTTTAATTATCTTTTCATTAAACCATTGTGGTGTCATTTCTTTGTTGTATGTTGGGCATGCTTGAGAGATGTTTATGACACTGCAACCTTTGTGCTGTATTCCTTTTTTAATTATCTCTGTCATCTGTACAGGGTCTCCTGAGTATGCTTTTGCATAGAATGTTGGTTCTAAGGTTAGTATGAATCTGTCCATGTCTAAGGTTCTTTCAGGGATTCCCTTTGGGAATGCATACATTTTTTTGCCTTTTGGGGTTGTAACTGTGGCTTGTCCTGTTGTGAGGGCGAAGTTTTGGTTGTTATGAATGAGGATTGTGATGTCGTAATTGGACTTTATTGCATTTATTAGGTGGTCTAAACCTTCATGAAAACAACCCCCATCTCCTATGTCTGCTACTACAGTGAATTTCCTGTTTGCAAGGTGTACCCCTTTTGCGAGCGCAATGGATCTTCCATGTAGTCCTTTGAATGCATATGTACCAACTGTATCTGCTCCATTTCCATTGCATCCGATGTCAAATGATATGAATGCTTCTGATGGTTCTATATTTAATTCTATGAATGCTTTTTTAAGTGCGATGTGTATTGTAAAATTTCCACATCCAGGGCACCATGTGGGAAGCATGGTTGAGTTGTAATCTTTTAGTTCTAGTGCCATGTTATTTGTTTAAGTAATCTAATATATCGTCTGCAAAGAATGGTCTCCCATCGTATTTTAGAAGTTTTTCTTTGAATTCGTATCCACATTTTTCTTTGATTAATTTGCCTAGTTGTCCTGTTTGGTTGTTTTCTATTAGTATTAGTCTTTTGCCTTCATTGGCAAGTTTCATTAGTGTGTTTGTTTTAAGGGGTGCAATATATTCGTATGATATGTAAGCTATGTTTTGACCTGCAGATATTGCATCTAATACTGCATTTTTGGTACTTCCGCTTCCTACAAAGATGGCTTCTGCCTTGTTATTTCCAAAGTATGTTGGTTCTGGGATTTCTGCTTCTAGTTGTGCCATTTTTCTCTCTCTTTTTTCTGACATTCCCTGAACTTCCGTTGCTTTTTCTGTGGAGTGTCCTAGTTCGTTGTGTTCATCGCTTGTGCTGATGTATGGTTTTAGGCCTTTTGTTGGTATCCATCTTGGTGATATACCAGAGTCTGTTATTTGGTATCTTTCTGTTTTGTTGTTTAATCCCCTTTCTATCTTCATTGTCGGAGGTAGTTTTTCTACTGCATATATGGATTCGGCTATTTGTTTTTCTGTGAGTAGGATTACTGGAATTTGGTATGTGTCTGCTATGTTGAATGCTTTTTGAATTAGTGTGAATGCTGATTCTACATCTGAGATCGCAATGACAGCTCTTGGGAAGTCTCCATGTCCTCCTTTGGCTGCTGCATAGAGGTCTCCGCTTCCTGTCCATGTTGGTACTCCTGTTCCTGCTCCTATTCTTTGGGCGAGTACGATTACAAGGGGTGTTTCAGAGATTCCTGCACATGATATTGCTTCTGTCATTAGGTCATATCCACCACCTGATGTGGCTACTAATGCCCTTGTTCCCATATACATGCTTCCTAGTGCCATGAGGGCTGCGGTTATTTCATTCTCCGCTTGTTTTACAATTACTTTTGTTTCGTTGGCAGTATCTCCTATGAATTTGAGTATGGAGGTTGCTGGTGTCATGGGGTATGAGTAGTATGCTCTCATTCCTGATGCTAATGCTCCTAATGCTATTGCTTCATTTCCACTCATTATTAGTTTCCTGGTTGGTATGGTATTTGGTACTGTGATGTTTTCACCCATTGCCTCTCTGTATGATGGGTGGTTATATCCTGCAAGTATGCAGGCTTTTTCTGCATCAAAGTCTATTTTTTTGCCTTCTAAGAGTTCTAATACTTCTTCTACTAGAATATTTGCATCTAGTTTTAGTATTTTCCATATGTATCCTAGTGGTACAACATTTGCCATTATTTCCGTACCTCCTGCTTCTTGTGCTATTTTTACAGAATCTAAATATATTACATGTATGTTGTTTTTCTGTATGAATATTTCTTCGTCTTGGTTGAATTCTATTTCTTGTCCATCATGAACTATTATGCCATTTTCTTGTAGGTCAAAGATGTAGCTATGGAGGGATTTTTCTGAGAGAGTGCAGAGTATGTGTGTTTTTTTTGCAGAAGAGAATATCTGTTTGTTTGCAAAATCTACTTGGTATGAGGCGACACCACCTTTGATAAGGGATGGGTATTCTCTGTTGGAGAATGTGTATAGCCCTAGTCTGTTTAGAGATTGGGTGAGCATTCGACCTACGGTATTTATGCCTTGGCCAGATTCTCCCCCGAATTTTATTGTTATTCTGTTCATATCTTTATTGTGCTGCAGTTGTAAGTTCTCCTAATCCGTTTAGTATAACATAATTGAAGATGGAGAATGAGGGGCTAACATCTGGGACTATGACTTCCTTTGCTCTGTATGCATCGCCACATGTTGCTGATGCTCTTAATTGCCAGAGTTGTAAATTGAGGTTACAGTTCTTCATGGAGTACTTGAATGCCAAGTCTGATTCTCCACTCACAGATGTTAGTTGAATGGTATCTATTGAGTTATTTATACCGAGCTCTAGGGTGTCCTTGGGATTGTGTTGTTTCCAGTTCTTTTCGAAGGAGGTATTTCCACATCCCTCCACTCCCCCAAGATTTTTAAAGCAGTAGCTTGTTGTATGGTCATAATCATAGGGTTTTATATCTCCTGAGCCGTCATCTTTAAAATATGTCGTATTGATTACGAATCCTAATTTTGCATCTACATCATCAGGGAATTTGATTTCAATTT
>CAZHSU010000038.1:0-1540 GCA_964535095.1 uncultured Candidatus Saccharibacteria bacterium
AAGGGAATCCCATCATTGTTGTTTCAGAGTTAGCTAGGAAGTATGGAGAGATTCCAGTTATGGATTTTAGTCCATATGTAAGAAAGCTTAGCAGAGAGGATAGTGATACTCAGGAATTTTTATCAGATCATTTATCTTCTTATGACCAGAATAGTATGGTCTTGGTTGGGTATAATAATACTCGGGTGAAGTTGAATAGTGGAATTAGGCAGTATTTAGAATTTGATAGCCCTATTCCACAGGTTGAGGACAGAGTTATTTGTCTTAGGAATAATGCAGAGTTAGGAATTTTTAATGGTATGTTGGGTACTCTTTATGGAATTAAGAAAATAGATGTTGAGGGTATGATTGAATTTTACGATGTTGATATTCAATTTGATGGTGAGCAGGATATGTTCCATGGAAATATTTCTGTGAGTCAGTTTGGTAAGAGTGAGACATTGAGGGATGTGGCTAGGGATATTAATCTTTTTGATTTTGGTTATGCTCTTACGGTACATAAATCTCAGGGTTCTCAGGCAGAGAAGGTTATTCTTTTTGAAGAGAGATTTTCACAGATGAGTGATGATATGTGGAGAAGATGGTTGTATACAGGTGTTACAAGAGCAGTGAGTGAGTTGTATATTATTGGGAAGTAGATTCTATTATTTCCTTAGATTAACAAATATCAATATTAGTAATATAATGTGTGTATGATAATTGAAAATGATAGAGAAGAGAATTTGATAAAGAAAGCTGCTGAGATTTCCGTAGAGATGCTTTCTAAACTTGGAGATATGGTGAAGGAGGGAAATACTCCTCTTGAGATAGATGAATATGCGGGTAAACTTTGTAAGGAATATAAGGTACATCCATGTTTTAAGAAAGTTGAAGGGTATGATTATAATACATGTATCTCTGTTAATGATGTTGCTGTTCATGGTATTCCTAAGGAGATTCCATTGAGGAAAGGAGATTTGGTCTC
The DNA here is from genome assembly GCA_964535095.1 of uncultured Candidatus Saccharibacteria bacterium. Classification (GTDB taxonomy): domain Bacteria; phylum Patescibacteriota; class Dojkabacteria; order SC72; family SC72; genus UBA5232. Next base: position 965 of record CAZHSU010000038.1, read on the forward strand.
TATTGATTTTGGAATTGTATATAAGGGGATGTATACGGATCATTGTTGGACTTGGTGTGTTGGGAAGGCAGATGAGCAGAAGATGAAGCTTCTTTTGGCAGGGAGAAAAGCTGTGGAGAATGCTCTACCTTATGCAATTGTGGGTAACAGGACGGGAGATTTGGGATATGAGATGCAGGCAGAAGCTGAAAAGAATGGTTATAATATTCTCTCTGTGTATGTTGGTCATGGTGTTGGGAAGAGTCTTCATGAGGATCCTGAGATTCCTGCTTATGGCCGTAAGGGAAAGGGAACTCTTTTGGAAGATGGTATGGTTATTTGTGTTGAGTGTCAGGTTGTTGATGATATTGATGATGTTGTTATTGATGATGATGGTTGGAGTGCTAGGACTGTTCATGGTGGTAATTCTGTTATGTTTGAGTATATGGTTCTTGTTAGAGAGAAGTCCCCTGTGATTCTTACAGACACTCTTAGATGGGGTGTTGAGAAGGTCTAGATTGCCTTTTTGTCTCATTCCATGGTATAATATTATAGGATAGTCAAATATCCTAAACTGCTCATTAAAAAAGGTCTAAT
>CAZHSU010000038.1:1640-2703 GCA_964535095.1 uncultured Candidatus Saccharibacteria bacterium
GGAAGAGAGAGTTAAGCTTTTTGCTTTATTTACAAACCTCTCTCTTCCTTGGTCTTTCATTTCTTCACTATAATAAAGTGATTGAACAAGAAATATCCAAACTTTTAACGAATTCTTCCTAACTCATTAAATATGGTAAAATATAGAGTATAACTTCTATCTTTTGTCATATGAATAATCAAGAAAACCTTTATGATATTGCAATTGTTGGCTCTGGTCCTGCATCTTTTTCCGCGAGTATATATGCAAGTAGATATAAATTAAAAAATGTTGTCTTCGGGAAATCACTAGGTGGAACTATAACAGGTGCACATATGGTATGTAACTACCCAGGTTATGAGAATATCTCTGGGATGGAATTATCTATGAAATTCCAAGGACATGCCAAGAATCAAGGAGGAGAGTATCTAGTAGAAAGTATTATAAACATTCAAAAAGAGCAAGGAGTTTTCAAACTAATTGCAGACTCAGGAAAGGAATATTTTGCAAAAACAGTTATTTTGGCAACTGGAACAGATAGGAATAAGCTGGCAATTCCCGGGGAAGATGATTTCTTGGGGAAGGGGCTATCATACTGTGCTACTTGTGATGGGATGTTTTATAAAGATAAGACAGTTGCCGTTGTTGGAGGCAGTAATGCTGCCACAATGGCTGCCACTATGCTTTCAGGGATTGCTAGAAAGGTTTACATTATATATAGAGGGACAGAATTAAGAGGTGAGCCTGTGTGGGTAGATCAGGTTCATGAGAAGGAAAATGTTGAAATTTTATATCAAACCCTTGTAATTGGTCTCGAGGGAGAGAATAGACTTGAGAAAATCAAGCTCTCTAAAAAGTATCATGATTCAGATTACTTAACTGTTGATGGTATCTTTGTAGAGATTGGTTCAGAGCCTAATATTGTTCTTCCTGCAAAACTTGGATTAAATGTTGATGCTCATCATTATATTGTCGTAGATAAGGAGCAGAAAACAAGTGTAGAGGGTATTTGGGCTGCAGGAGACTGTACTACCAACTCTAACGGCTTCAAACAGGTGGTAACAGCTGCTAGTGAAGGTGCTGT
>CAZHSU010000038.1:2803-4698 GCA_964535095.1 uncultured Candidatus Saccharibacteria bacterium
CTCTGGTCCCCATCCACAATAACGACAAGAATATCTCCAAATTTCTTAGACTCCATAATACATGATACATGCCCTGGATGGATGGGATCAAAAAATCCAGATGTACAAACAATCTTCTTCCCTCCTAGCTTTTCTTCTCTAAGTTTAGGGAACTCTTCTAAAGGTATTACCATATTTGAAAAATTACAACTTAATTAAGTATCTTACCCCACCCTACCTCTACTGTCAAAGTTTTGTAATGTAACTTGTAGTATTTTTCTCTTTATCTAGTTCAATGGAGTTAATGGGATATAACTCAAATTTTATCAAAAAGTGTGAACTATGAGACTTGACCACCCACAAGTAGTTGGGGTATGTTAATAGTCACAACACAATATGTTGTATAAATATGAAATGTCCATACTGTGAGTGTGAAATAACAAAAGTAGTAGACAAAAGAGATAACCATGAGGATAGGTCTACAAGAAGAAGGAGACAATGTCTTAGATGTGGTAAGCGGTTTACTACATATGAAAGATTGGAGAACTTGGATATTAGTGTTGTGAAAAGAGATGGCTCTTTAGAAAAATTTGATTCGCAGAAGATAGCCAAGGGAATTAGGAAAGCTGTTAGTGAAGAATTAATTTCAGATTGTGAGATTGCTGAATTCACTGAGGAGATTGAAAGGTTTGTTCTTAATAGTCCAGAGCCTGTTAGTACAAAAAAAATAGGACGGAAGATTTTAAAGTGGCTTAAAAAGAAGGACCCTCTTGCATATATAAGGTTTGCTTCTGTGTATAAACAGTTTAGAAATATTGAAGATATTAAAAGAGAAATTAAAAGTTTAGAAAAATAAATTAAACCCTAAATAAAATGCCTGCTCAAAAATCTGCTTCTAAAAAAACTACCCCTAAGACTTCAAAAAAGATGTTTAAAGTTAAAAAGAGAGATGGGAGGATTGAAGAATTTAATAAGGATAGGATTGTGAGAGGAATATATAAGTCTGCAACAGGTGTTGGTGGAACTGACAAAGCAAGGGCGATTGAGATTGCAGATGAGGTTGTGAAGAGGCTTGAGAAGAAATATTCAGGTAAGGAATATATAAAAACAAGTGTTATTGCCGATGTTGTTGCTCAGGCATTGATAGATATGGGGCATACCAAAACTTCTATTGCCTACAAGCTCTTTATGGATCTTAAACATCAGGTGAAGAATATTAAGTCTCTCATAGATGCTGATACTTTGGTGAAGAATTATATTGATATGGAAGATTGGCAAGTCAAGGAAAATAGTAATATGTCCTACTCTTGGCAAGGCTTGAACAACTATATTTCTTCAAGTGTTCAGTCTAACTATTGGCTTCACAGTATTTACCCAAAAGAGATTTCAGATGGAAATATTAATAAGGATTATCATATCCATGATTTAGGAATGTTAACTACATACTGTTGTGGTTGGAGTCTTGAGGATCTTCTTTTGAAAGGATTTACAGGTTCTGAGGGAAAGATTACTTCTGCACCGGCTAAACATTTTGGTGTTGCCCTAGGGCAGTGTGTGAATTTCCTCTACACTCTTCAGCACGAGGCTGCTGGAGCTCAAGCATTTTCAAGTTTTGATACATATCTTGCACCTTTTGTTAGATATGACAAACTTACATACAAACAGGTTAAACAGAAGATGCAGGAGTTCCTTTTTAATATGAATGTACCAACAAGGGTTGGATGTCAGATTCCTTTTACAAATATTACAATGGACCTTATTCCTTCTGGCCAGTTGGCTGAACAAGGAGTCATTATTGGTGGTAAGGTTATGAAAGAAAAGTACAAGGACTTCCAGAAAGAGATGGGAATGATTAATCGAGCTTTTTGTGAGGTTATGATGGAAGGTGATGCAGTGGGAAGACTTTTCCCTTTCCC
>CAZHSU010000039.1:0-1554 GCA_964535095.1 uncultured Candidatus Saccharibacteria bacterium
CTCAATCTATAAACAATATCTGGATATTCATATTCTGTAACAAAAGATGGTGCTAGAAGACATGCATATTTTTCATTTTCTTTAAATTCCATAATTAAATATACTACATTGAAAAAAATATGACAAAGGATATAATAAAGATATGCAATATTATGTAAAAATAGAAAAAGAAGAAAACGGATTTATGAAGATTTTGTTAAGTGAGAAATTGCAGATTGGCATACTCTTCCTTACATTAGTAACAATTCCTTTTGTTTTTGATAAATCCCAATATCTGACAGGAACACTTGTTAATATGGTATTGGCATTAGGAATTATGAAATTTGGACTAAAGAAAATATGGCCGATGGTTCTACTTCCATCTGCATCTACATATTTACATGGAGTTATTTTTGCAGGAGCAACTAAGTTCCTCATCTATCTAATACCATTTATTATCACTGCCAACCTCATATATGCTGTACTTTTTAGATATATAAAGAAAGATGTACTTAATGTAATACTAGCTTCAGTCGCAAAAGCAGGATTCCTTTTCATAGCAGCATACATTTTACACAAGACAATTTCACTACCAGAGATATTTCTAACCACAATGGGAACTATGCAGTTAGTAACTGCCCTCTCTGGTGGCTTTATGGCATACACAATTGTCAAACAATTTAAGAGTTTCTTTAATTAAAATTTCATTAATACGTATATGTTAGGAATAGATATGATATATTGGCTTTTTGCAATTCCAGGTTTAATTCTCTCACTTTTGTCACAATTTTTTGTGAAGAATACATATTCTAAATATTCTAAAGTGGATAGTGGTAGAGGAATAACAGGAATGGGAGCCGCAGAGAAGATTAAGAGGGGCGAGAGCCTTCCTGTAGATATTAATGCAAACCAACAAGCACTTGGTGATCATTTCGATCCAATGAAAAATGTCGTAAACCTAGGAGTTGAAGCAGCTCAATCTACAAGCATAGCATCTGTGGCAGTAAGTTCTCACGAGATGGGACATGTACAACAGAAGTTTAAATCTTCATTAATATATGGAATTCGGAGATTCCTAGTTCCTGTAACTAATATTGGTACAAACATAGGATATTTCCTCTTCATTGTTGGACTTACACTTGCGAAATATGAACTATCTAAAATTGGATTAATATTCTTCTCATTAAGTGTACTCTTCTCATTGGTAACAATTCCTGTGGAATTAGATGCAAGCAAAAGAGGAATGCAGTTCATTGATAAATATAACCTCATTTCCAAAGAGAAAAGGGGAGGTGCAAGAAAGGTATTAACGGCTGCAGCACTTACATATTTCGCTGGTCTAGCGACATCTATACTAAATCTCCTTTACTATGTAAATGTCCTAGGAAGGCGAACCAACAAGAGGAGTGAAAACTCTTGACCTAAGATTTCAAACCTGTAATATATAGGGAGGGAATTTAATATATTAGCGTATGGGTAGCTAGGAACTACTACGAGGAGAGAGCAATCGAAACATCAGCGGATACTCTCAGGCTATACTGTTAGCCTCAAAATTGTCTACAAGAAAGCAAAAAG
>CAZHSU010000039.1:1654-4622 GCA_964535095.1 uncultured Candidatus Saccharibacteria bacterium
GGTAAAGATATTAAGAGGGTGAATGTAATGACAAATATTAAAAAAGATATTGAGATTAAGGAGTTGAAACATCAGTTTAGTGAGATAGGAAAAGGGAAGTTTGACCATTTCATGATTAAAGAGATTGTAGATCAGAAGAAGACAATTCTGTATGCTACGGAGTATACAGAGGCGGATCTTAAGCCCCTTGTAGATGCAATTAGAAAAGCGAAAAGAGTATATACAATAGGGGCAGGGACTGCAGGTTTTGCAGCTGGGCAAGTGGCATATTTTTTGAGAAATATTGCAGATATAGATGCTCAGGAGGTGAAGAGTTATGAATTTAAGTCATATCTACCCATTATTACAAAAAAGGATCTTGTCATTGCATTCTCACAGAGTGGAGAGACAGCAGATACGATTGAGGCTCTTGAAGAGTTGAAAAAGAAAGGGTGTAAGATTGCAAGTATTGTTAATATGTTTGGGACAACGATTAGTAGGCTTTCAGATTATGAATATTATACTAACTCTGGTCCAGAGATATGTGTGGCTTCTACTAAAGTCTTTACAGCACAGTGTGCATGGGGATATCTTCTAGCAATGGATATTGCTAATAGAAATGAAGAGGCCCAGAGTAATATTAAAAAATTGTCAAAAGAGCTAAGTAAGCTCTTCACAGAGACGGTTTATGTACAGACCAGGTCTGTGGGGAAGATAATGAAGAAGCAAGAACATGCCTTTATTCTTGGTAAGGGTGAGAACTCCTGTATTGCTCTTGAAGGGGCTTTGAAGATTAAAGAGATCTCATACAAGCATGTGGAGGGTTTTGCAGCAGGAGAGCTTAAACACGGCGTTATAGCCCTAATTGAGAAGGGAACTGTGGTGTTTGGTATTATTCCAGAAAAAAAATATACGGAGAGCAATGACCTTATTAGTGCAATGGAGCAGGTGAAGGCTAGGGGAGCATTCACGATTGGTATTGGTTCTAAGGAGTTTAAAGATAACGAAGTCTTTGATATGTATATTTCTGTTCCTCAGGTAGGGAATATTTCTAGTATTGCTAATGTTATTCCTTTCCAGCTGATTTCATATTTCCTTTCACTAGAGCTGGGGAATAGTATAGATAAGCCGAGGAATTTGGCTAAGTCTGTTACTGTTAAATAGGTAATTAAAGAGATTGAGTTGCATACCCTTTTCTGTTAACATGGATACATGAGCATCGATGATGATCCAACAACAAGAGAGGAGATAATAGAGGAGACAGAAGAGAAGAAAGGAGAGCTTTTTATAACTCTCACAACTCCAGAAACAGGGAAAGTAGATCCATTCAACCGAGTAATTAAAGGGGAGTTTCCATTTCCTCGTTCTAAATCTCCTGAAACCTACTCAATATCCAGAGTGCTACGGGCAGAAGACTTATATGATGAAACTTACGAGATTAGGGATAACTTGGTAAAGAAAGGGTTCCACGAGGATAAGGACCTCTTCATTGTTGATGAAAATAATGACTTTAAACCTACTCATATCTTCAAAGGCAAACCTGTATATTTAAGAGGCAATAATGGTAATATTTCAATAATAAAGCCAAACCTATCACATATCAAAGAGAATAAAGAAGAAGAAGAAGAAAAATATATTCAACATGAAAAAAATGCCGTAAAGAAGATATACAGAGATAAACAGGGAAATCCCATAACAGATAACGAGGGAAACCCCATTCCAATATATAGATCGAAGGAACTGAGTTATTCTAGGAAAATAGACAGCAATGTTGTGGATTTGCAGAAATTTAGGAAATACTTTTATCTATATCTTAAATATCCAGAGAATATCTCCTATGATAGACACTCCGTATCTAAACACTCCTTTGATAGTATAGTTGCACTTAATCTACTTCTAAACAATCCCCAGAATCCATATTACGAAAAAAGGGTGGTAGGGGCAGGAAAAAAGCATCAAAAAGATAAGCCAAAACCTCTAAGGTACACCTATAGACTCTCCACGAAGGAGGCTACCACACTACCAGGAGAAGAGCAGCCAGAGAAACGTGTACATGTAGAGATAGCTAGAGAATTGGCAAATTCAATAAAGGGAAGATTCAGTACTGGGGATGAGACAGAGAAGAAAAGGATAGGGAAAAACCTAAGATCTTGGATTAAGGAATTTGCAGGAGACCAACCTCTGTTAGCAATTGCACTGTATAATGAGGTTAAATATTATCTAAAGAATAATTACAATCTTGACCATAATGTCAAAAAGGATTATACATTTGAGGAGATAGATACCTATCTTGCAGATGATGATATTAAAGAGATACTTGGAGAGAAGCATAGATATAAAGAAGAGGTAGAGAAGGTTCGTGAGATTTTTTGGCACGAAACATTAAGAAACCCTAATAGCAACTTTGAAGCATTATTGCCCCTTGAGAGTAAGGTTGATCTGATGATTAGGTATTTTAAGGAGAAGGGAGTAGATGAAGATTCTCTTAAATATTTTAAACTTAGTGCAGGTTTTGATAGAACGGTTAAACCAATTGTTATTCTTGGTACTAAGAAGAAAGATGAGTATCCTTTCCCTACTAATTCTATTACAACTTCATATTTGAAAGAGTATATTACTAATCAGTTTGTAGGCAATTTTGAGAGCTATTGTGTTTGCAAAAATGGGAATGCAGAGAAGTATGTACTTCCTTCTGCAAGAAAAGCAAGAGAACTTCTTAATACTACTTTGTCAAATGTTGGTAAGAATGTAAATACGATGAAGAATATTAGAATATCACAAGAAGAGTGGATTACTGCTTTGTCTAGGCAGTTTCCTGTGTTTTTGAAAATGGATAGGGAGGTTGTGGAGAGGTTTGCGGGGGTGGCTAGTGCTAAGAGGTAGTTTTATAGTATAATATAAGTATAGTAGTGGTGGATGTAGCTCAATTGGTTAGAGCATCGGTTTGTGGTACCGAGGGTTGTGGGTTCAAGTCCCATCTTCCACCCCA
>CAZHSU010000040.1:0-2142 GCA_964535095.1 uncultured Candidatus Saccharibacteria bacterium
ATGGTAACAGTTGGAGAAGTATTCAAAAACAAAAGAGAACATCTTAAAATAAGCATAGACACAGCCTCTTCTGAGACAAAAATACAGAGAAGGTTTCTAGAATACATAGAGAATGATGAATTCTCACCATTCGAATCCGAAGTATTCCTAACAGGCTTTATCAAAATATATGCAAAATATCTAAATCTAGATGTAAACAAAGTACTAGCACTATACAGAAGAACAAATCCAAACAAAAAGATTGAACCAGAGACTGTACTAAATCAAGCACCTAAGAAAACATTTACATTCACACCAAAAGTTATAATTACAATAATCCTAGTAGTATTCGCAGTATCTGTCATTGGATATATTCTCTTTCAGATATACAAATTCCAATCCCCTCCTAAATTAGAAATAATTGCTCCCGAACAAGATGCAACAGTAACAGAAGAGATGATACAGGTAGAGGGTAAGACGGAGAAAGATGTCACAATTGAAATAAACGGAGTGGTGATTGAGGTAAATGAAGATGGAATATTTACAGTTGAACAAACACTTTCTGAAGGAATTAACTTAATTACAATTAAAGCAAAGAAGAACAACAACGATATACAAGAGACTGTAGAAACGAGGAAAATTACATATGAGAAAGTTGAAGAGGAGAAAGTTGAAGAGATAAAGAAAGTTATTACATTGGAAATTACAGATACTGCTACATGGATAAGATTAGATGTAGATGATATAAATCAGCTGACACAGGTAGTTGAACCTTCCAAGAAAGAATATGAATTTAATGAGAAATTCTACATTATGACAGGAAGAATTGGTAATACAAAGATATTTTTCAATGAAGAAGAACTTTCTTGGCCAGCAAATCCAACAAAAGCTGTCTTTGAAATGACCTGCATATTAAATGGTGAAGTGCTAGATTGTAAGTAAATGGTATAGTTATTCTAATTTTTTGTGATTAGTTCCTGTGATAACTTTCTTGCCTGTTTCTGCTTCTATCTTCTTTCTTGTCTCTCCAGCTATTTCTCCTCCTTTTTTCACATCTTTTTCTACCTCCCTAAAACCTTTTGAATCTCTATTCTTGGAGATTTCTGTAGAAGTCGCCTCTGCAAGCATTGTTAGGATAAGTTCAATATCTTCCATATTATCCCGTAGATTATCCCCTTTCTTCTTATCCAGACCTTTCATTTCCATCAAACCTTTATGATCTCGCTCAAAAGTTCCTTTGTAAATTTCGTTGGTCAGAATCGCATACTCAACACCTTTTATGTCCCTCCCTTCCCATTCTTCTGTTAGTGTTGCTCTAACAGCAATACCTCTCATTCGGTTATCAATCCATTTCTTTTCGTATCCCTTCTTCTCATAAATCTCTTTCGCCCTAATTATTGCTAACTCAGGATTCGCAACTTCATCTATTCGCTCCTTCGCGACCTTTGCAATCCAAAGTTTAAATGGTTCGGCTTTAGGAGAGGGAATAGATTGAATAATACGGAAAATACCTTCTAAATCGGAAGTCATTTCTTTTCGTTTTTTACCATCCTTGGAGACAAGTTCAAGGGGGGTACAGATTGTACCCCAGTAGGACGAAAGCTCCATATCCCTTTGCCTTAATTTCTTTATATACTGCTTAACATCTCTTGAATCGGTTAAAATTTGTACGACATCAGAAACTGAAAAATACCATTTTTCTTCATACCACTTTTTTCGCACCTCTTTTTGTTCAAAGAGAATAATATCTTGTTGTTTTTTAACTTCTTTTGGCATAATCATTCCATTATAATTTGGAACAAATTACATTGCAAATCTAACCTTTTAATGAACTTTCACTCCTCCATAGTACATAGACTCAAGTCTTCTTTCTCCAAGTAAATGGTATAATCGTGTAATGGAGGAATCAAACCAAATAGGAGAAATAAAGGACAGAGTAGATATTGTTCAAGTCGTTGAGAAATATGTAAGACTGAAACAGACAGGAAAGAATTTTAGTGGACTATGTCCATTTCACAAAGAAAAAACACCCTCCTTCATTGTCAGTCCAGATATTCAGAGATACAAATGTTTTGGCTGTAACAGGTCTGGAGATATTTTCAATTTTGTACAAGAGATAGAGAATATAGATTTCCCTGAAGCATTAGAAAGATTAGCAAAACT
>CAZHSU010000040.1:2242-4527 GCA_964535095.1 uncultured Candidatus Saccharibacteria bacterium
TCTTTTAGCAAAAAGGCTATACTAGATTGCGGACTTTTTGTTGAAAAAAATGGAGTTCTTAGAGACAAGTTTTTTGACCGAATAATGTTTCCTATTAGATCAAAAAGGGGGGAAGTTATTGCCTTTTCAGCAAGACAGAATGAGGGGAATGAATATGGACCCAAATATATGAACTCTCCTGAAACACCCATCTTCCATAAATCCTTTAATCTTTTTGCTCAATATGAATCCAGACAGGAAATTCGTAAGCAGGACCTTGCAATAATCTGTGAAGGTTCAACAGATGTCATATCTGCACACCAACATGGGATTAAAAATATTGTAGCACCACTTGGAACAAGTCTTACAAAAGACCAATTACAAGGACTTTCAAACATTACAAAGAACATACTTTTCTTCTTTGATAGCGATTCCGCAGGACAGGCAGCACTAACTAGAGGATTTGTACTTGCCTCAGAATTGGACATGAACCCATATGCCGCAGTTTCCACACCATACAAAGATATAGATGAGCTCTTACAGAAAGAACCAGAGAAATTTCACAAACTAGTAGAAGATAAAAAGGAGGCTTTCTCCTACATTCTTTCAAATACAATTGAGGGCTTAAATCTAAACAAACTAGAAGATTTAAATAAAGTAAAAAAAATAATATTGCCCCTACTCAATTCTGTAAAAGACCCAGATACCAAAGCTCTCTATGCAAGAAAATTAAAAGAAATAACAGGATTGGAATATGGCAATGTAAAAACAATAGAGGAAGAAAGTGAGACAAAAATAGAAGAACCCAAAAAGGTGGGAGTAAAAAAGAGAAACAACCTAGAAACACACTACCTGCAACTACTTCTTCTTGCAAAGGAAAAAGAAAAATACCTCATTGATGAAAGATTTTTCCCAGATGGAAGGGTGAAAGAGATATATAACAGAATAAAAGAGATTCGTTCACCAGAGGAAAAAGAAAAATTGTACAAGGAGAGTGAAAATGATGAGGATATAAAGGAGATTCTAGATGACATGATTTTCAACACAATGAATCTTCCTGAAAACGATGATGAAATGGAGAAAGATATGGTATTTACAATAAAGAAGATAAAAGTAGAATATTACAAGGCAAGGGAGAAAGCTTTAAGTGCGAAAATTGCAATGACCGAAGAGCTTGAGAACGAAGAAGAAAACCAAAAAGCACTAGAAGAACTACAAAAAATATCTAATCTTAGAAAAAAAATAGAAAATGAACAGTAATATCTCGGATTACGACATGTTTAGCTACGATTATTCCAAATATTGGACAAAAAGAAGATACGAAGATTTAGCTGAGAAGAATTTACTAAATGGTATTTTTAAGGAGAAGAAAGGAGATTGGTTCATAGATATAGGTGGTTCATATGGGAGACTAACTTCAACATACAGTACAAGATACAAAAATCCTGTAATTTTGGACTATTCTGCCAAGACATTAAGAAGTAATTACGAAGCTCTTAAGAACAAATATCCCAATATTGAACTAATTGCAGCAAATGCATACAAAATGCCTCTCAAAGACAATGTTTTTGATGGCGGAGTAATGGTTAGAGTCTTGCATCATATTGAAAATCCAGAGGGATATCTGAAAGAATTGAAGCGAATAATGAAGCCAAAAGCGACATATGTACAAGAATTCGCAAATAAAGTTCACTTAAAAGCCCGAATAAGAGCTCTTCTCAAAGGAAATTTTGAGATTTTTTCAAAAGAGGTATACAAACAACCATCAATTAGTCTCACAGAGGGAACAGCAGAGAATATTGAAGGCATTTTTCTCAATTATCACCCAAGTCATATAAAAGAACTATTATCAAAAAATGAATTTGAGCAGAAGAAAAAAGTTGGTTGCTCTTTTCTTCGAATTCCTTTTCTAAAGACTCTTTTCAATGACAATATTCTTCTCTTTTTCGAAAAAATAATGCAGAAAACACTCTCTTGGACAGATATCTCGCCTAGTATTTTTGTAGAAACAGAAGTAAAGAAGAAAAAAATTAAAACTAAGGAATTCCAGAAACTAGAAGATATTCTTGCATGTCCAGAGTGTAAGGGAAATCTTGTTTTCAATGAAAATGTTGCAAAATGTAAAAAATGTAAGAAAGAATACAGAAAGAAAGATAATGTTTGGGATTTTAGAGAATTATGATAAAACCAAGAAAATCCTTGGGACAAAACTTTTTTGTAAATAATAATCTTGCGAAACAGATTGTAGAAATTGTCAAAAGTACTAATCCAAAAGTAATTGTGGAGATTGGCCCTGGACAGGGATA
>CAZHSU010000041.1:0-4475 GCA_964535095.1 uncultured Candidatus Saccharibacteria bacterium
TAAAAAAAGAACCCTTCTTCAAGGGTTCTCTCAGAATCATAGGTAAAATATTTCTACTTATAAGTCATCATAAATCCAGAATACTTACCCTCTAAAATAGTTGAATCTAAACTATTATATGAGTCAACAAGCCAATTACCATCAACTTTCTTCATTGATACTCTAAAACTTAATTTCTTGGCTGGTTCAAATTCTGGATTAGCTGGGCCACCATAATAACTCCTCATCTCCTCTACATCTACAGAGCAAATTTCCTCCTTAGCACTAGGATCTGTGAGAAGTTTGTAAGATTCTGTATTATAGTTGTAGGAACTAACTTGGTATAACCTTGGATAGGTAATACCTACACCCCTTAGCTGATTATAATCTTCGATATCTTCTTTGCTAACAGCATCTGTAAAGAGTTCTAAAACATCTTCGGCTTTTCTATCTTTCTGAAATTGCTCAAAATTCTTAACCAAACTAATAATTTCATTTTTCTCTTGAACGCAGACATTTCTTTCAACTTTTCCTATTGTGCTATCATCACCACCCTTATCTTCTTTGTCCTCATCTTTTACTTTTACTTCTGCTGTTCCACTATTTGAATCTTTTTCTACCCTTGCCATGGAATCTCTTAGGGTGTATCCCACAAAACCAAAGATTATTCCTGAAACTAAGGCAGATATTAAGCCTACAGTTATCATTCGGCTCATATCTACACTCTGTGTAGGTAATTTAGGAGCTTCTTCCATATCTATATATAATTAAAATTATTAACTATATATTACCCCTTTCTGAATAATTTGCAAATGCCTATTGGAAATTATACAAAAGCAGGAGACGGGACTCGAACCCGCAACCCTCTGTTTGGAAAACAGATATTCTAACCATTGAACTACTCCTGCAGTGTAGTTACTTCTCTTCTTCTGTCTTAGGATCTTCTACAACAACTACTTCATCAACAACAACCTCTTCTACAACCTCTGGTTCTACCACTTCCTCCTCTACTTCAGCCTCATCTGTTAAATAAATATCCTTGAGCTTATTAACCTTCAATGCTCTCTTTCCTACTCTATCTCTTAGATAGAATAATTTTGCTCTTCTTACAGAACCTCTTTTTACAATCTCAATCTTCTGTAGCACTGGAGCATGTAAAGGAAGAATCTTCTCCACTCCGATACCATAGGAGATCTTTCTTACAACAATGTTCTTGTTTAAGCCAGAGCCCTTAATTGAAATTACAACACCTTGGAATACCTGTATTCTCTCTTTATTACCTTCTTTAACTTTCAAAGATAATTTAACAGTATCCCCGACCTTTACATCTGGTCTGTTCTTGTATGAACTCTCTTCTATTTTTTTCAATATATTGTTATCCATTTCTGTATATTTTTTAGTTAATTTGAAATCTCAGCTCTGATTATAGAATAAATTTCAAAAATATGCCACAATATAGTTAGAACTGCCTATGAATAATAAACAAAAAGTACTCCTTATAATATTAGATGGTCTTGGTGCAGCCCCAAAAAGTAGCGGTAATGCGGTGGTTTCTGCACAACCAGATAATTTAATTTCGTATTGGGCTTCAGCACCACATACATATTTAATTGCATCTGGAGAAGCGGTTGGTTTGCCAAAAAATGTAAAAGGTAACAGTGAGGTGGGTCATTTGAACATAGGATCTGGGCAGGTTGTCTACCAAAGCTTGCCTCGAATTAACAAGGCAATATCTAATGGACAGTTAGCTCAAAACAACACCCTTAGAGAGGCATTTACACATGCTTACAAGAACAGGAGCAATATCCATTTGGTTGGACTACTTAGTGACGGAGGAGTGCATTCACATATTGACCATTTTAAGGCTGTAATTGACTATTTCTCCAAAGCAAACTTTCCAAACAATCTATACATTCATGCATTTACAGATGGAAGGGATACTTCACCAACATCTTCATTATCATATCTGTGTGATATCGATAAATATTGTGTAGAAAGAGGAATGGGGAAGATTGGTACAATTATTGGAAGATACTATGCAATGGATAGGAATAAGAAGTATAACAGGACAGAGTTGGCATATAATCTCCTAATGAGGAATGAAGGAGAAATATTCACTACCTCTCAAAGAGCAATTGAAAATGCATATCTACAGAAGACAACGGATGAGTTTATTCCTGCTACGGTTATTAACAAGAGCACTATTTCTGAGAATGATGTTGTGCTTTTGATGAATTACCGTTCAGACAGAATGATACAATTAACGGAGGCCTTGATAGATGAGGAATTTAAAGTCTTTCAAGCAAACAGACCAAAGAATCTTTTTGTGGCGAGTATTGTGGAATATAGGAAAGATTTTCCAGAGAAAGTTATTTTCCCAAAACAGTACATGAATCTTACCTTGGGAAGCACCATTGATTCTGCAGGAAAGACCCAACTAAGAATAGCAGAGACAGAGAAATTCCCACATGTTACATATTTCTTCAATGGTGGGACTTCAATTATATACAACAATGAGGATAGAATTATTATTCCTTCCCCTAAAGTTGCTACATATGATGAAAAACCAGAGATGAGTGCTCTTGAAATTACTACAATACTTTTGGACAGAATTGGTAGAGATATGTACGATTTCATTACAGTAAACTTTGCAAATACAGACATGGTTGGACATACAGGGAATCTTGAAGCAGGGATTAAGGCGGTTAAAGTTGTAGATTTCTGTGTAAACAAGTTGGTAAAAGAGTTTACAGGTAGGGGTGGTGCAGTAATCATTACTGCGGACCATGGTAATGTAGAAGAGATGCTGAATCCGGATAATAATCAGGTGAGTACGGAGCATTCATTAAATCCTGTTCCGCTTATTGTTGTTGACGGAAAAACACCTGCAAGGATGCTTCCATACGGCTCACTTAAAGATATTGCTCCAACAGTATTAGATTTAATGAATATCCCAAAACCATCGGAGATGACAGGACAATCTCTTCTGAGGATTATTTAGTGTTTTCTGCTTTTTCTATTTTCTCTTCTTTCTTCTCCTTGATAATATTGTACACACCTCTAGCAACATAGAGGATACCGACAATTATGATTAAAGCCATTATTACTTTTTCATATTTGCCAACATATACAGAGACTTGCTCCCATTTAGAACCAAGGAGATATCCGGCCATAGCAAGGATTGTAGACCAAATAGCTGTCCCAATTATTGTAAAAAGAGAAAATACTCCAAAGCTCATCTTTGCAACTCCTGCAGGGAAAGAGACAACTGTTCTAACAATTGGGATTAATCTTCCAAAAAGGACAATTCCATTTCCATATTTCTCAAAAGCTCCAAAACCTTTCGCTAAATCGCTCTTTGAGATGAAAAGATATTTTCCATATTTTTCCAGAAACTTCATTACAGACTTCTCACCCCATCTACCAATTAAATAGAAGGGTAATGAGCCAAGATATGCAGCTAGGGTTGCAACTATTATTGTTACAACAATATTAAGATCTCCCATTGAAGCAACAAATCCAGAGAATGGAAGTATTATTTCACTTGGTATCGGTGCAAAGAAACTCTCTAGAAACATTGCAAACCCTACTCCCCAATATCCCATTGAGCCAATTAAATTTACTAACCATTCTATTAGTCCTGTAAGCATGTTGAAGATTATATCTTTAAATTAGGTGGGCTTATTGTATATTAAAATTGTGGGAGTGTCTAATTGGTAGATGAGAAGTGTGTTGTGATACTATTCCCTATTTCTACACCATTATCATTTGCCCAATTTGCATTTACTTCCAATACACCTCTGTATGGTTGTGAAGGATATATTGAAGGACAGTAATCTTCTGTACAAGGAGCATTGTTATCTTTGATATCTACAATGAAGCCAGATGCATCTACAAAAATAATATCCAGTGGTATTAAGCAATCTTTCATCCAGAATGGACTGCTTGAATCTTCGTTGAAAACAAACCACATCCCATCGTATGTTCCTAAATATTTTCTATTGGAAAGCCCTAAAGCTCTTTCCTGATCTGTTTTTGCCAAATCTACATTTACCTTTACACTCCCACCTTCCTCCATGAATATTTCTACATAGTCTTTCTTCTCCTCTCCTTGTTCTTTTTCTCCCTTCTTTTCATCTTCTTTGCTTCCTGCATTTTCACCATTGTTTGGTGTGATGGAGATATCTAAGAAGTTGAACTTGTCTTGGAGATAGAAGAAGCCAGCAGCTATTATTACAAGGGTTAGTAAAAATTTTAATTGCTTCATAATTAAGTAAATATTACTTCAAATTAGACATAATTTAGTTTATTGTTTTTATTGATTCTATATATAGATTACCATATCTGGAAAGGATTAGAAATATGGCCTAAGATTTGCATTCCTCAAACAAATATGTTATTATGTCGGTTGATAACTTCGAATTTATCACTATGCAGACATTTGAAAAATATCTCAATCCTCTCTATAAGGATATAGATGAATTGTCAAATTTCTC
>CAZHSU010000042.1:0-4074 GCA_964535095.1 uncultured Candidatus Saccharibacteria bacterium
AATTCCATCTCCAAATATTCTTTTGGAAGAGCAATCTTAAGATTTTTAATATTCCCTTTTCTAATAATGTCTAAATAATTAGGGACTTCTATCTTAGAAGATGTTTGGTCATGCTTGTCATGTCCTGCAATTATCTCTAATAATAGTGCTGCATCTTCAACAGACTTAGATAAAGGACCAGGACTATCTAGTGAAGAACCCATTGCCAAAACACCATATCTAGGTACCCTTCCGTATGTTGGTTTTAAACCAACAACTCCACACCATGATGCTGGGAGTCTAATGGAACCTGCGGTTTCTGTACCTAATGTTCCTGCACAGAGATCTGCCGCTAATGCAGAGGAAGAACCACCACTAGATCCACCAGGAAGTTTTGTAATATCCCATGGATTCCTAGATGGACCATAATATGATGTTGCAGTTCCTGAGCCATGGCAGAATTCATCTAAATTTGTTTTCCCAATTATTATTGCCTCCTCATTTAATATTCTCTCTACCACAGTTGAGTTGTATACAGGCGTATACCCATCTAATATATGTGACGCACAAGTTGTAGGAATATCTTTTGTAGAGAATACATCTTTAACAGATATTGGTATTCCTGCTAACTTCTTCTCTTTATCCTTTTCAAAATTTTTGTCAAAATTCTCAGCCTTTTCTAATGCTTCTTCCTCACATACTGTAATGTATGTGTTTAATCTCTCATCATGTTTTTTAATTCTTTCTAAATAGTATTCGGTTATCTCTTTTGCAGAGAGCTCTTTAGATAGTAGTTTTTCTCTTAATTCTGTTATTGTGTAGTTTTTCATTTTAGGGATTATATCAAAATATTGGTACAAAAATTAGAATACAGATTGTTAGAGTTACTAATGTTCCTGCAATTACTTGTCCTACTGTGTGTTTTTTAAGTTTTACTCTAGACCATGCAATTAGGGGAGTGGCTATGAGGAAGAGAAGTAGAATAGGGAGTAAGGAGCAGTAATCTTGCATCCTAAAATAGCTAGAAGGGTTATTCAGAGAATTTGGATGTAGAATGAGCGAAAGGTGCATCATTGTGCAGAAGAAAAGAGTGGAGTATGTCATATGTCCACTGATTTTCCAGAAGAATGTTACCATCGTCATTACAGTTGTTGATACAAAAAGTGCGAGTGCAACAGTTGGAAGTATTGGAGATTGTATATAAGTTTTTGTAATTAAGTATAATATTCCAAAAAGTATTGATATAGTGATGAAATATGGGGGTCTTTCCTCTCTCTTTGTAAATTCATAATCTGAAATTTTACCTAATGCTTTTAGAATGAGAAAGGGAATTAGGGCTGCAAGAATATATGCTAGTGAAAAAAACACTTTTTCTTTTGTGCTAATGGGAGACACAACTATTGCTATTATTGGGGTTAATATCATGGTTATAGTACCATTGAAAACCTCAGATATTATTCTTGCTATTTTAGATTCTTGCATAACATAATATTCTAATACACTTGGGGTGAGATGGCAAAACTAATCTCCATGAATCTGTCTATACACCTCTTTCAACTCCTCTTCATTAACACTTTCCTCTGCAATTCTCAGAATTTCATCTGTATTATCATCATTAGCAATTCTATTCTTGGAAATATCTCCACATTTTGTACATCTATGGACCAACATAATCTCACCAAACTTCTCTTTACCATACTTATCCTTTTTAACATTTTTAAATGCAATACCAATGGGTACCATTTCTCCTTTACAATCCTCTTTCCTATCTCCCGGAATATTTCTATCTAGATGTAATGAATACAGACAGAAAGGGCAGTGGTTTCTATTTCTTGTCCCAATATCTCCCTCTGTATTAACCTCTTTTCCACAATGTATGCACTTAAATCCCATTATTCAAGAATTTCTTAGAAAAATTATCTCCTTTCTTAACAATAATATATGCTCTATGGAGTGCTCTAGTAAGAGCAACATAAAGAAGTTTGCTTGAGAGGGTATCATCACAATAGAAATCTGAATTTATATCAGCAAGAAAAATTGTATCAAATTCCAAACCTTTTGCATTCTCAATTGGGAGAATGAGTAAACCGTTAGTATAGTTGTTGTCAGAATAGTTAATGATGTCTCTACCTAACTCATCTGTATACTTGCTTAGAGTGTTAAAGAGATCTATGGCATGATTCTTGTTCCTTGCAAGAAGAGCAATAGTAACCGCCCCTTTCTCAAAATCTTGTTTAATTAACTCAACAAGTTTCTTCACTTCCTTCTCGTCCAAATCTTGGATATTTTTTTCATTTTCAATAATCCCTACATCATCTCCGTGCCTTAATATCGCTTCTGGCAATTTATATGACTTAGGGAATGTCTCTTTAAAAATACTGTTTGCATATTCAATAATTTCAAATGTTGTTCTATAACATTTTTGTAGTTCAAAATATTCTGTATCACTACAAGTAACTTCTTTTACTAAATCCTTAACATCATTCCAATCTTTGATATAGAAGGGAGGGATAATGGATTGTGCCAGATCACCTGCAAGAGTAATGTTTCCATTCTTTGCAATCATGAGTAGGGTAAGGAGTTGTATAAGGCTAATATCCTGTGCTTCATCTACCATTACATATGCCTTTTCTTCAAATTTGCTACCATTTAACTTGAAATCTAGATATACCATTGGAGCTAAATCTTCTGCCCTAAATGTATGAATTCTCCCATTATGTTTAAGCCCGTTTAATGAATATTTTTTTAGTTCTTTTGAGACAAGATCTGTTTTGAATAATCCTTTATACATCTCGTATGCATTACAATTCTTACGAATATATGCTTCAATTTTGCTATTTATTTTTGCTTCATCGTTTTCTCTTGTGTCTATCTTTCCACTCCTGTATCTCCTAAATACTTTTTGTGCTAAGGCATATTCGACGGCTAGTCCAACCCTCTCCGTCATATTTATATCTTTATACTGTTCCTTCAATTCATAATATCTTTTCTCTATGTCGTATTTGAGAGTACTTGGGATGTTTTCTAAAAGATTTTTTTCAAATTCAATGAAGTGTTTGTCTAGAACTTTTATGAAGTCAAGAGAGCCTTTGTACTCCTTCATCCCAAGATTTTCATCCTCTGGTGAGATTGTATAATATTGATCCCAACCGAGAGCTTTCTTTCCCCAGAAGAGGTATGTGAGTGTATCTACCTTGTTTACACCTAGATTTGGCAAGACATCTGAGACATAGTCTATAAACATCTGGTTTGGTGCAATTATTAGTGTGTTTGTATCATTTATTTCTTTTGGATATGTGTAGAAGAGGTATGCAAGTCTGTGGAGAAGGATTGTTGTTTTACCGCTACCTGCAACACCTTGCATTAGTGCTGGTTTGTTAATTTTACCTCTAATTATCTCATTTTGTTGTGCTTGGATGGTAGCTACGATATCTTGGAGTTTTTTACCAATTCTCTCTTGCAATTGTGCTAGAAGGAACTCATCTGCGGCAGCATTCCCAGATTTTGCATCATAGATTCCGTTAATCCTTGCTCTTGCTATTTGAAACTGTCTTTTTTGCAGAAGGTCTCCTTTCCTAATACCTACAGGTGCCTTGAAAGAAACATCTTTTGTAGGGCCTGAGTTTTGGTAGTATATATTTGCAATTGGAGATCTCCAGTCTGTAATTAGGGGGACATGTGTTTCCTTATCCATCATTGCGAATTTACCAATGTATAACTGAAGGGGGTTTCTAGATTTGAAGTCTTCCTGCAGAAACACTATTTTACCAAAGTAGGGTGAGTCAAAAGCAATTAACTCATTGTTAATCCTCCCCACCATTAACTGTATCTTTTTGAGTATACTGTTGTATATACTTCGAGCCTCTTTCTTGGAGTCTGGGTCTTTTTCTGCATTTATCTCCTCAATTTGTCTCTCTAAATCTTCTTCAAGCTTTTTTAGTTGTGGAAGTAAGAATTTGAGTGTTTTTTGGGTAATGTGAGTAACCTTCTCTAAGTGTTTGTACTCTTCTTTTTCTAACTCGGATTCGGGGATTACATTCGAGAAATTTGACAATTCATCTATATCCTTATAGAGAGGATTGAGATATTTTTCAA
>CAZHSU010000043.1:0-3905 GCA_964535095.1 uncultured Candidatus Saccharibacteria bacterium
CTCTGAAAGCTCAATAAATCGTCCCAAATCTCCTCAGATACCATTGAAGCCTCATCTACAATAATCAAGTCATAATTAAACATATCGGCAGAAATCTTCTCCCAACCAATAATATTATCATTGTCATCAACCACTGCTTTATATATCAACCTATGTATCGTCCCCACAAAATCAGAGGGAAGAAGAGACTTGGTCTCCTGCAATTTCTTTTTCAACACAACAGAGGCTTTACCAGTAAAAGAACAATATGCAATTGAAATCCCTTCATATTCCTTGTGTAATCTAGTATTCAAATACCCCAAAAGAGTAGTCTTTCCAGTTCCAGCATAACCACCAAGAGTAATATATTGGCTCTTTTTACTTCTGTACCAATCTAAAATATTCTCCAGAGTCTTCTTCTGTTTTGGTGAAAGTTCAATATCCATCTACACCATTATACACAATGTGTAACTTTCGTGATATGTGTTGATACACAGCCGTCCCCACCCCATGATTGACCCATAGTTATCTTTGTGGTATACTTGAAAATTATGGAAATCGAAAATGAAGAAATAAAGGCAGAATCTAAGCCAGAAGAAGGAATGACCAGAAGAGAATTCCTGAAAGTAAGTGGTCTCTTTGTTCTTGGGACAATACTACCAGAGAGTGCCGAACATTTTACCGACACTAGGGATATTAGATTTCTAGAAGAAACACCCGATGAACTTGTCCCATACACGGCAATATTATCATCTCTAAAGTATAGGTATAACAATACTTATACTGAATTCTTACCTTGCTATTTCCATCACCTTGGCATAAATAATGAAATTAACAAAGATTTTGTTAAAAATATTTCTTCATCAGCTCTTTTTAACTCTAATGAGATATGGAGAGAAGTTCCACCCGGCACAATCTTATATATGGAAAATGCAAAGGCAATATTTATGGGGCTAGAACGTAACAATCTCCCAACTTTCACTAAACTAACTCCCTATGGTTTATCAAATGTTCAGTTTGGTGTTGGTATTGAGGAATTGAAGACAAAAAAGAAGGTTAGGAATGAAAATGTAAAACTTTATGATGCTGTTGGGGCATCTAGGGAATTTGACATTGAAGGGGGCCCTGTAGAACCCAATTTAGACTTAATGAAAGAGCTAGGATTTGATATATCAGTCACTATAAATATCAACGATGGATCTCTAAACATATGGGACACATCAAAAAATAATTTGGAGAAGATTAATAATAAAGAGATATTCTGTGTGGTTGGAAGAAAGCTTAAGAAAAACCCTCTTCTCTCAAAAGATTACTTCTCTACTGTTAGAAAAGAGATGCCAATGACTATGTATGATAGCGCAAAGGGACGCCACATTGACACAAATGGAATAAACAGAAGGGCACTTACTCCTCATATTATTTCGGAATTTCAAGGGACTGCTGTTAGGCAGAATTTCGCAAAACTTGGGGAAAACTCTCATACGGATATTTCGTTACTAAAGGAGGTATTAAACAATGATGGAGAATATGTTCTATCTAATCTATACAACTCATATACACTACATGAAGTCCCAAGGGGAACAGAGAACCAAAGTGTACTTCTTAGGGAACCCCAATTAATTGAAGCAAATGCCACAGGTCATCCGGTGGAAGAACTTAATCTTTCAGGGGGATGTGTTAATATGGAAGGCGAAACATGGAAGCTACTTAAGGATCTAATGAACACCTATATAGAAGACAATAAAAGAGTTGGTGTTATTTTTACAACCCCAGAGGTTGATCAAAGATATCTCGTACGAAAGGGAAACTCAAATTCACACTTCTATACAAACGACCCCTTTGGCGGAAGAGGAGGGACTTGGGAGTACAACGATTCCGTTAATTATAATGATCAGTACAGGAATAGAAAGTACAACATCTTCCCTGATAGGGATAATTAGATTCACAAATAATTTTAGCATTTATGCTAAAATTAGCTATGTGCCTCTTTATAAAACCAATACCTAAACCTTTTGAATACAGAATTTACTATGATTATAGTCAAGATATCTGTAAAGAAGATTCCCCAAAATATTTCTATCCAGTATCAAGGAAGAAAATGTGTTTTTCAGAACAAAGGATTCAGAGGCCAAAGATAACAGCAAGTAGGTATGCAGATATGAATCTTCCTAATGATACTAATCATAATTGGGGTATGTTTGGTAAGAATTTGGTAATAACTATTGACGATTCTTACGATTTCCCTAGTACAAAAAGAATGTTTGAATTACTTAAGAGATACAATATAACTGCAACATTCTTCCCTAATACTGCATATATAAATGAGGAGAATCCTGAGCATATGCAATTGTGGAAGGATATATATGATTCTGGATATGAGATAGGGTACCATACGACCAACCATGAGAGAAAGAAGAGTGTAGGAGCTTTGAATGAGGATTTTGCAGCTTTCACTGAGAAGATGAGGAGAATAGTGGGGGATAATACATTTAGTATAAAGATGGTGAGAGCCCCATACGGATATTGGGATAAAATTTGGACTCAGTGGGTCATGGAGAATAATCTTTTAAGTGTCAGATGGACAATGACAGAGAATGAAGATGGAGAGTATTTAAGGGAATTGTATAGAAGAGATATTGGGAGAGTATTACTTTTACATAATAAAGAGGAAGATGTGGAGTGGCTAATGAATCATTTTGATGAGTTAATACAGATAGCTAAAGAAAATGGTGGCGAATTAGGAAGTATATATGATAGTATAATTAGGTCTTCAACCCTTGCCCCATAGTCCGTAATTATGGTATAATTTAAATATGATAGAAACATATATGCATAGTTCCATGCCTGAGTCAGGGGAATCTGATTACGAGCAAAACATAAATACAATAGAAAACATAAGTGCTGAAAAACAAACACCACTAAGCTCCCAAGAAAAAGGAGAAAGCGAACAAATATTAAGGAAAGTTACGAATATAGCTAAAAGCTCATTACTCTTTCTCACAATGGCTAGTACAATAGCAACAGCATGCTCTCCAAAAGAACTCATTACCCCTATAGATGAGCAAGACAATACATATCCAGTATCAGTAGAAACAATCCCTTCAGAGCTAGAAAAGCCATCTGACAAAGAGGATATTTTGAAACTACCAACAATCCTAGAAATTAATTTTGAGGAAACAGTACTAGGTGAAGAACCCTGCTCATTGGGCCAAGAAACCATAAAAGAGATAGTAGAAGAAAAGAGAAGAGTAGAGAAAGAAATAGAGGAACACAACCCTGATGACATCGCAGAAAGCCTAGAGATACTTATAGAATCCAGCCCTGATATCCAGAGTATACTGCTCTTCAAGGATGCGATGGATAACTACAAACAACAAGATGCTAGGGGAATACTACCTGCAGAGTATCTTAGAAATACAGAATGGTACAAAGAGAGAGTTGAAGTCTTAGGAGTAGAAGAGGTGGAGAAAGCAATGAATTTCACCTATTTCCTCAAGCATAACCAACCAATACAGTGTGTTACATTTATTAAAATTGCACAACAACTATATCCTAATCTAAATCTTCCTGATCTCAGTGGAACAATCTATGCAGCCAAAGATTTGGCAATTCATACCCAACCTCCAAGAAATACACTAACCTACTATGATGAACCTACCTATAAAGCAACCTTAATAGCAGGACTCACAAGTATTAATGATTACTCTGCAGGAGATATCACAGTAAGCAGGAGAGGAGAGAGTGGGCATGTTTCTTTAGTTTTAGGCAAATATAGAGGAGAAGATGGTGAAGTAAAGATACTTTTAGTAGATTCAAATAGATATGAAGATGGACTTCTTAACATATACTATGTAGATGAAACGAATATGGAGGAGCTTCTGGAAAGACAGCCAAGATATATACTAAGAAGAGCCGATAAAGACTAG
>CAZHSU010000044.1:0-3901 GCA_964535095.1 uncultured Candidatus Saccharibacteria bacterium
GAGTTAATTAAGTTTTTAGCCTTGGGAGATGAAGGAAATAATGAAAAATAAAAAAGCTGTTTTTTTAGGTTTAGGACTTCTTGTAATTGTCCTTGTCGGTTTGTTCTTCCTAAAAAACTCAATCAATAGGGAAACAGGGATATCTTCTGGGGAAAATTTCACAGTTCCAATCTTGGGTGAAATTAATTCTAAAACAGTATCTCTACCAATATTTGCAATTGTTCTTGGAGTTGTAGATGGCTTTAATCCATGTGCAATGTGGATTTTAATATTCTTAATTACAATGCTATTTGGAATGAAAGAGAGGAAGAAGATGTGGATTTTAGGAATAACATTCATTGCAACAAGTGGCTTGGTATATCTACTATTCATGCTCTCTTGGCTTAATCTTGCAACTTTCTTAACAAAAATAACTTTCATCAGGCTACTAATCTCCATCTTCGCAATAGTTTTTGGAATGGTCAATATACATAAATACATCAAGGAGAGTAAAGAAGATGTAGGTTGTGATGTTACAGATGAGAAGCAGAGGGTAAAGATAATGGATAGGATTAAGAAAATAACCTCAGAGCAAAGGTTCCTTTTAGCCATTTTAGGAATTATGGTATTAGCTGTACTTGTTAATCTTTTGGAACTTCTCTGTTCCTTAGGACTACCAGTTATCTTCACACAGGTATTAGCACTTAATAATCTAAGTAGCTTTGAGCACATCTTCTATCTCCTCCTCTATATTCTCTTCTTCCTGCTCGATGATATCCTAATCTTCGCAATTGCAATGAAGACACTGAGTATAAAAGGTATTTCGAATAAATATACAAAATATTCCCACTTAATTGGTGGTGTAATTATGTTGCTAATTGGACTACTCATGGCCTTAAAGCCAGAGTGGTTAATGTTTAACTTTTAGAATGTAAGAGAGTTTTAATGAAAAGTAAGAATATCGTAGTCATAATAACAGGGGCTTTAATTGTATTTGTAATTGCTATGTCTCTTCTTTCTTCTGGCAGTAGTGGAAATAATGAGGAGGAAAAGAATGGAGATTCTAAAGTTGAAGATATTGTTTTTGAAGATGGAAAGGTAAATATATATTTCTTCAAGGGAGATGGTTGTCCACATTGTGAAGAGGAAATTGAGTTCCTAGAAAGCATAGAGGAAGAATATGGGGAGTATTTTAACCTCTATTCTTTTGAAGTTTGGTACAACAAAGATAATGCTGAGTTAATGAAGAAACTTGCAGAGAAGATGGAGATTAAGATAACAGGAGTTCCTCTTACAATTATTGGAGAGAAGCATTTCTCAGGTTTCTCAAATACAATGGAGGAAGATTTTAAGAAAGCAATTATGGAGCAATCTCAAAATACCTTTGATGTGTATAAAGAATAGCCTCTTCCAGAACCATCTTCTCTCAATATGACATCCATATCTTAATAAGATATACTATAGATTAGAAGATTGGAATTTTTTCCCATGTTTCGAATAATAAAATTGGTAAAGGAAATAATCATGAGCAAACTAAAACTAAAAAATATAACAAAGCTTTATGAATCTGGAGATTCAAAGGTAGAAGCATTAAGAGGGATAAACTTGGATTTTGATGGGAGTGGCTTTGTTTCAATACTTGGTCCATCTGGTTGTGGTAAAACAACATTGCTAAATATCATTGGAGGCTTAGATAAATATAGTAGTGGAGATTTAATAATAAGTGGTGTTTCTACAAAGGATTACAAGGATAGAGATTGGGATGCATATAGAAATAGTCAAATAGGATTTGTTTTTCAAAACTATAACTTAATCTCGCACCAAACAGTATTGGAGAATGTAGAGATTGCATTAACATTGACAGGAGTATCACCAAAAGAGAGAGAAAGAAGATCTATGAAAGTCCTTAGTCACCTTGGTTTGGGAGACCAAGCAAAGAAGAAACCAAACCAGCTATCTGGTGGACAGATGCAGAGAGTAGCAATTGCAAGGGCTTTGGTTAATAATCCAAATATTCTTCTTGCAGATGAACCAACTGGTGCACTAGATTCTAAAACAAGTGTACAGATTATGGAGATATTAAAAGAGATATCAAAGGAGAAACTTGTCATTATGGTTACACACAATAGTAAACTTGCAAAGGAATATAGTGATAGGACAATTGAATTATTGGATGGTAAGGTATTGTCAGATAGTCAGGGAAATACTAAGCAAAAAGATGAAGAGCTAACAGTAGCAAAGGAGAACAAGAAGACTGCAATGTCATATTTTACTGCACTATCTCTCTCGTTTAAGAATCTGTTAACGAAGATGAATCGTACGATAATTACATCAATTGCAGGGAGTATTGGAATTGTAGGTGTTGCTTTAGTCTTGGCACTATCCAACGGTTTAACTAGATATATAAACGATATGCAGTCAGAATCCCTTGCAGGGTTTCCTCTCACAGTTTCCTCAGGTGAGCAGATGATGGATCTCTCTTCGATAGATTATACGGCAATGATGAATGGAGAAGAAGATGAGTTTACCAAATTTACAGATGAGGATGTTTTGTATAGCTATAATAGATTCTCAAATACAGAAGCACATATTAATGTTTTCACAGATGAGTATATGGAGTATCTTTCAAAAATGGAGAAAAAGCTTCCTGATGCTATTAACACAATTTCATATTCCAGAGCTGTGAATATAAATCTTCTTTCGAAAGTGGATGGGAAAGTAGCTCTGTATGATACAAATACAGCAAGTCAGGGTATGATGCCTATGGTTGGTGGTTCTACATATTTTAATGAAATTTCAGATAATAATGAGTTTGTACTCTCTCTTTATGATTTGATAGGTGAGGGTTCAAGGTTGCCAGAAACTAAGAATGAGATTGCTATTGTTGTTGATTCGTATAATAGGGTGAGTTCTGGATTTTTTGAGAAGTTAGGTATTGCTGATGAGGAGTTAAAGCTTTCTGATTTTATTGGGAAGCCATTATTAAAGGTAATTCCAAATAATGAATTCTAT
Source organism: uncultured Candidatus Saccharibacteria bacterium (assembly GCA_964535095.1). Taxonomy (GTDB): domain Bacteria; phylum Patescibacteriota; class Dojkabacteria; order SC72; family SC72; genus UBA5232. Next base: position 2,992 of record CAZHSU010000044.1, read on the forward strand.
AAGAAGACTAATGGTATTTATGTTCCAATTGCTTCTACGGAGTATGATTCTGTTTATGATAGTCCTGAAGGGGCTGAGTTGGTTGTTACAGGCATCTTGAGAAAGAAAGATGAGGTTGCAGCTAGTTTCTTACCTGAGGGTGTCGTTTATACTAGGGCTCTTACAGATTATATTGTGGAGAGTGCTAAAACCTCTGATATCGCAATTGCACAGAGTAATTCAGATACTGATGTTTTGTCAGGATTCCCTTTCCCTAAGGAGGAGATGAAGGCTATGAGATTACTTAGTTTGGGGGCAGAGAGTATTCCTGTTAGTGTGAATATTTATCCTAAGGATTTTGATAGTAAGGATTTGATTAAGGAGCATTTGGATGAGTATAACAAGGGTAAGGAGAAGAAGGATCAGGTGTTGTATTCAGATATTGCTGAGTCTATGACAGGTGCGGTTGGTAGGCTTATAGATACAGTTACTTATGTGTTGGTTGGCTTTGCAGCTATTTCTCTTGTTGTTTCTACTATTATGATTGCTATTATTACTTATGTTTCTGTTATTGAGAGGACTAAGGAGATTGGTATTTTGAGAAGTGTTGGAGCAAGGAAGAAAGATATTACGAGAATCTTTAATGCAGAGACCATTATTATTGGCTTTGTTGCAGGTATGTTGGGTGTGGGATTATCATATTTGTTAAGTATTCCAATTAATTCCATTCTTTTTGATTTAGTTAGTATTAAAGGTCTTGCCAGTTTGAATCCTATTAGTGCTGTTTTGTTGGTGCTTGGGAGTATGGCTTTGACTTTGATTGCAGGAGCTTTCCCAGCTAGGATGGCAGCACAGAAGGATCCTGTTGTGGCACTGCGTACAGAATAGGGTAAATATCAGAGATGTTTTTGTTGATATAGTATGATAAATC
>CAZHSU010000045.1:0-1436 GCA_964535095.1 uncultured Candidatus Saccharibacteria bacterium
ATACTAACTTATATAAAACACTATATGGAATTCGAAGAAGTACCTAATATCTCCGGCCTCGTTATTGTAAAGTTCAAAGCCTTCGGTGATGACAGAGGATATTTCGAAGAAACATACGACGAAGACAGATTCAAAGAAGCAGGACTTCCAACAAAATGGGTAAAAGACAACCATTCACACTCCTCAAAAGATGTACTAAGAGGAATGCATTGGCAAGTAGGTGAGAATGCACAAGATAAGTTTGTAAGGGTAATAAGGGGTAAAGCACTAGATGTAGCAGTAGATATCAGAAAAGGTTCTCCAACATATGGCAAGTTCTATATGGTAGAACTAACAGAGGATAATCACACAGCATTCTTCATTCCTAAAGGTTTCGCACATGGATTCTTAGCACTTACAGATGACGTAGATTTTGAATACAAGGTTAGTGGTAAATATGACAAATCTGCAGAAAGAGCTTTTAGATGGAATGACCCAGATGTAAATATTCCTTGGGGGACAGATACTCCTATACTTTCAGAAAAAGATGCTCAAGCACCTCTTCTAGGTGAACTGAAAGAAGAAGACCTATTTAATCTTACTCAAATGATTAATGAATAAAATATTAGTATTTGGTGCGAATGGAATGCTTGGTACATATCTCTCTGAATATTTTCAAGAGAAAGGATATGAGGTTGTTAGAAGTGATAGGAGTAGTGAAGAAAATGCAATAGATATTACAGATGAAGAACAACTAAAAGAATTTGTTATAGATATAAACCCCGACTTTGTCATAAACTGTGCTGCATATACAAATGTAAATCAAGCAGAATCAGAGCCAGAGATAGCAAATAAAGTAAATGGAACAGCACCTAAATATATGGCAGAGGTCTCCAAAGAGCTAAAGATTCCATTTATTCATGTCTCCACAAACGAAGTATTTGGAGATGGGGCATATGATGAGGATAGCAGAGAGTTTAACCCATTGAATGAATATGCAAAGAGCAAGTTGGCTGGCGAGATGAACATTGAAAAAGTTGGTGGTACAAACTACATATTTAGAACATCATGGCTATACGGACCAGGTGCAAGAAATTTCATTAAGTTCGTAACAGATACAGAAGCAACAGAAGAAAATCCTTTGAGAATAGTGAAGGATGAACTTGGTTGTCCAACATATGTAGGCTATCTAACCCGAAAGATAGAAGAAGCTGTTGAGTCTAAAATAGATGCAGGAATATACCATGCTTGTAGCTCAGATTACCTCTCTAGGTATGAGTTTGCTCTGCAAATTCTTCAAGCACAGGGAATAGAGAAACCTGTAATTCCAATTGAGAAAAAAGACCTTCCCCCTAGACCCGTTAAATCTCCATCAAACCAATTACTTGTTACAAAATTTGATGATGCACCAACATCAGAAGAAATGTTGAAAGAGTATGTTACTGAAATAGGATATA
>CAZHSU010000045.1:1536-3872 GCA_964535095.1 uncultured Candidatus Saccharibacteria bacterium
TACAATGTTCCCATGCATATCATAATAGATGCAACAACAACACAAGACCAATTGGCCTTTGCAGGTATAGGGCAATATACCAAGAATATAATCTTTTCCCTTCTCAAAAATAATCCAGATACACAATTCAGCATACTAAGATTCAAGGGAAAAATATCAACACTAGATAAAGATATCTGTAGGTATGAAAATGCACAACTAGTAGATATCGGAGATTACAAAATCAGTGACTACAGAAATGACATCTGGTATTACAAACAGGTATTACCTGTAATAAAAAGGATAAAAAGAAAAGACTCGGTATACTTCTGCCCATACTTCTGGAGAAACTATCCTTCCAACATCATGCCAACAGTACTCTTTGTCCATGACATGAACCTACCACTCTTCAACATGTACTCCCAACAATCCCCCCTACACAACCAGATTAGAAAAATACAATACTGGAGTGCAATGAACAAATCTACAAACTGCAAATACATACTATGTAATTCCAATGTCACCAAAAATGACTACCTCAAATTCTACTCTAAATATCCACCGGAGCAGGTAATTACTACATATTTAGGAATAGATCTTCAAGAACAAGAAATATCTCTGAGTAAAACCCTTCCCCACGATTACAAAGAAAGAAAATACCTCATATATCTAGGAGGAGGGATAAATAGAAGCAAGAACTCAATAGGGGTAATCAAAGCATATAAGGTATTCTTAGACATTCTAAAAGGAAAAGGAGTAGATATGCTTAAAGCACCATACCTAATAATTGCAGGAGGTCAGTTCCAAAATACAACAAAACCAGAAGTAGAAGAATTAATTGAATACATAAGAGAGAATGGTTTACAAAAAGATGTCATTTTTACAGGTTTCTATGAAGATAAATATGCATATTCACTACTACATAATTCATTTGCATTTATCCATTTAGCACTCTACGAAGGTTTTGGTATCTCAGCAGGGGAAGCACTAAGGGCGAAAATACCAACAATATTACACAGAAGTCCTGTATATGAAGAAATCTTTTCTGAAACCTCGGTATTAGTAGATGGGCTAAATGAAAAAGAGAGTGGAAATGCAATCTATGACATATATATGAATCCTGAAAAATACAAACCATTGGTTGAGAAAGGATATACCAAATCTTTGGATTTTAATTGGGATAGGTGTGCAGATGAGACAATTAACATCTTGGAGAAAGCCCTATGAGCATAGGTATCGTTCTGCTATATATCCTTGCTGTAATTCTTGCCGTTGGTGGGATAATCCTTACAGTATTCTCTTTTCCAGGTGTTTGGCTTGTATATCTCTCAACAATTATCGTTGCAGCAATTGGTAATTTTCAGGTAATAACCCCTTTAATTCTTGTAGTCCTCTTCTTCATCTCTCTGCTATCGACCTTTGCAGATGAATTGGCAGCAGCATTAGGCACAAAAAAAGCAGGAGGAAGTAAATATGGCTCAATAGGTACAATAATAGGTTCAACAATTGGTGGTCTAGTGGCTAACATTTACGGAGTATTCATAGGAGCATTCTTGGGAGCTACTATCTCCGAATATATCTTCGCCAGAAAAGATTTCAACGAGAGTATAAAATTAGGATTTGCATCACTTATTGGATTTCTAATAGGTACAGCATTGAAAATAGCAGTAGAGATAGGAATGGTAGTATTCGTATTAATAAAAGTATTATAAAGAATTAAATCCCCATCAGTATTCTCAATAAGATATAGATTCTCATTTCTCTTAAAAACTCTCTTCATTTCAATATCCTCTGGCAAATGAGTTGGAAATTCATCAATTGGTTTCTCTATCTTTGTTTTCTCCCCAGTTTCAATATTAATTTTAAAATATTCCTCCTCCTGAAAAGGCATAAAATTAGCAGTAATAATATCTCCACCACTTGCAGAAATTGGTCTAACAGTATCAAAAATCTTCAACTCCTTGATGAAATTCCCATTAATATCCCGAAGTGTAAGAATTGTAGAGAAATCATCAGGGCTAAGTATTAAAAAATGTTTAGCTTCACAGAGAATTACATCTCCATCTGCATCTAAACCTACAAATATATCTTCCTCTCTTTCACCTAGCTTCTCAAAAGATTTGGTGTGGATATCATATTTTAGAATATTTTGGTTTTTAACAATTAGAATTGTATTATCCGAAATCCATTCTATATAATGGGGAGATTTAACCCCCTCGATTACCTCTATTCTCTGAATATTCTCACCACTGTGTTCAGTATAATACTCACTGTCCTTTCTAATCGCATATACTGAAAAAAGTAGAAAAAGAAGGAAAATTAAAATAAATGTTCTAGTCATATATTGGTTTAATAAA
>CAZHSU010000046.1:0-3287 GCA_964535095.1 uncultured Candidatus Saccharibacteria bacterium
AAAGATGAAATAGCACTTGCCTTAATGAAAAAACCTCTCATAAACTTATCCCAACCCTCACCCAAAAGGAAAAATGCTGGAGTACTATTCCTCGTTTCAATATACAACTCATGAGAAATCTCATCTATAAATTCCTTCTTCTCCTCCAAATCCTTCTGCTTCTGCTCAATCTCCTTCAACTTACTCTCACTCTCCTCCTCGGCTTTCTTTATCCCCTCCTGCACCTTATCCAACTCCGCACTCATCAAGGAAATCTTCTCTGCAAGAGAATTATTACTCCCTCTAATCTCTGCTATCCTCTTCTCAATCTCCCCCAATGTCCCCTTCTTCTCATCTATCTGCTTATTCTTCTCCTCCACCTCTCTCTCCAAATCTGAAATACTCTGAGAATGTACAAAATGCACAGGAAGAAGAGTAAGAGAAACTGCTAATACCAGGAAAAAAAGAATTTTGTTAATTGTTTTTGGGGCACCTTTAGACATTATGAAATTATAGCATGAACTACAGAAGATTTTTTATGAAGGTGATTACATACGGAAGAAAAATGATTAATCCTGTGATAAAAGAGACAGTTGCACTCAACAAAGTAGCACCAGCACTAACATCTTTTGCATATTTTATATTCACCTTAAAATCTTGAGAGACAGTATCACAGAGAGCTTCAATTGCACTATTTATCGATTCTGAAATTAAAACCATAGAGATTACAAGACTAATTGCTATCCATTCAAAATGGTCTATTCCAAAAAACAGTCCCAAAGCAACTACAAGAGCACCTATTACCAACTCTCTTCTAAAATTCCTCTCATTTTTGAAAATAAGCTTTAAACCATTTCTTGCATAGCCCTGACTCTTAAAAAAACTTTCAACTTTATACTCTTTATTTTTCATTACGCAATAATTTCGAACACAAGATCAAGAATCAACCTTGTGAGTAGAACAAAAACCATCCCTATTACCGACCAAGTCAATGTTCCCTGTGCTCTTTTTACCTTCTCGGGATCTCCAGAGGACATCATCCACATATACCCACCCTTTACAATGAAAAGGAAACAGATAAGTCCTGAAAGAGGAAAGAGGTATCTAAAGACAAGGCCATTTTGACCTAGGAGGTTATCAAAAAAATCAGAATCTATCCTAAGGGGCTCATCCTGTGTCTGTGCATGGACAGGAGATGCTATTCCCAAGAGAAAGAACGGAAGATTGTATAATATTGTCATTTTCTTAGACATGGCAGTTTCTATAAAAGCTTATCCAATATGAACTTAATAGCTGTTGGAGCTAGGAATACAATTGCTAATCCTACCAATGCGAAAATTAGCGACTGTGTTGAGCTTTTAACCTTTTCACTATCCCCACCAGATGTAATATATTTAAATCCTGCAATTAAAATAGCTACAACTGCAATAATTACAGAAGCCGTCATCGCCAACTGAATAATATCGGACACAAAATCCATTAAATTGTCATAGCCTGAATAGTTTAAGCTATCAAGCATTCTTAAGAAAGAGTCCATATGTTTTTATACTCTTCTAATATTAGGAATATTGCTGTGTCTTAAGAATATTATTCATCACAAAAGTAACAAGGATCTGTGCAATGAATGCAACAACTAAACCAATAACTGCCCATGTTAAAGTCTGGGTTGCTTTCTTAATCTTTGCATCATCTCCGTTTGCAGTTATATATTGAATACCTGCAAAGATAATGATAACAACAGCAATTACAATTGCAAAAGTAAGAACCCATTTTAATACCGTCTGAATCAATGATGTCAAATCCCCATCAACTGGCCCTGGTGGTAGAATATCACCAGCCGACTGAGCATAAACATTCGCAGAAGCTAAATATAAATTCCCAACAACTGCACTCGCTCTACCTAACACTTTTTTTAGTTCCATCTTATTTTTTTAATTTAATATATTAAATATGTTTGTAATTATACAAAATACCCTATTAGTATGCAATACACTCTTAATTTCCCCCAATAATGCTTAGAACAAAATCAATAATTATTCTAGCAATAAAAACGATGACCAGCCCAATAATTGAAGCAGTAAGGCCCCTCTGCCCCTTCTGTATCTTCTCAGGGTCCCCCATTGAAGTAATCCAAGAATAACCAGATATTATTATAAAAACAACAGCAACGACAATAGCAAATACAAAAACCCATTCTACCAATGGATTAACGCCATCTTCAATAAGACCATCAATATTTGTTATTCCTTTAAACTTTGGTAAGCCAAAATCACTTATATTTATTGCCATAGTTTTATAAATAATTATTAATTATATATTTCCCCTGGTCTTATTGTATTCCCAATAATCAAGAGGATAACTGTAGAAAGGAGAACTACTAAAAGCCCTATTACTGCATTGGTTATGACTGATTTGGCCTCCTGCAATTTATCTGGATTGCCTTCACTAGAAGACATCAAGTAACCTCCATAGACCAATAATATGAAACAAGCGATAACTGCAATTGGTATTGCAACATTTACAATTCTTTGAACATAAGGACCAACGGGATCATTAGGATTAACAGTTTCTGGCTGTATATCCAAAGCCTCTTCCAATGTCTCCCCAAGGCTCTGTGCATATATTTTTGTCGCAAACAATTCGTTTATTTTTTGAATTATCTTTACCATTCTCTGATTATACTACATCTCTATACTTCTGCATATTCACAGATTGAATTAAAATCACAATACCGACATCCAAATCCTGGAGTCGGAGCAAAATTCCCCTCTTTTATACTTTCCAAAGCCTCTATTAATTCTTCTTTTGCCAACTCCCTTCTCTCTTGAGAAACATCCACTTCTATAACATTTCCTGTTTCAATAAATACGTACTTTGCACCCACAACTTTTAGGCCCAATTTCTGCTCTGCTACCAAAGCATACAGAGGTAATTGAAAATCTTTCTTTATATCTGCAGCACTCTTCTCCTTTCCTGTTTTGTAATCCACAATACAAACTTCTTGCACCCCATCTTTGACATCTACCAAATCTATCCTGTCTATTTTCCCAGCAAACACAGTATCTCCAAAATGCATAGAAAAAGACTCCTCCAACCTTATTGGGTTCTCCTCTTCTGAAAATATTTCCTCAAAATACTTCTTCATTAAAAGCCTCCCATCTTCTTTCCTCAAACCCTCCTGTGCCTTACTATCATAGCCACCATGCACCCAATTCTTTTCATATAATTGCAATAATGTTTCCAAATCTGGAGCATTAATAATTCCACCCAAACCCTCTCTCGACCTTATTAACAATGTATAGAAATCT
>CAZHSU010000047.1:0-3172 GCA_964535095.1 uncultured Candidatus Saccharibacteria bacterium
ATAGCTATTTTAATTAACATATGGTTGTTGTCTTTGCCGTTTTGTAACCAATCGAAGAGTTGGTTGAAGTGGTTGGTTATATCTAAGTTTGGATAGAAGTCTCTGCTTTTGTACCATGTGTCATATATTTCATTTGGTTTTTCTGAGAATCCTCTTATCTTAGCTAGATCCCAATCATCTACGATTCCTTTCATTACCAATCTATTTATGTGTGAGGCTAGTTCCATTGAGGGTTTGAGTGAGTTTGCATTGGTGTATGAGTTTACGAAGTCTTTTGCATTTCTGAAGTTTATGAAAACCTTGTATTGTTTTTTATCTGCCGACGTTTCTTTCCCCCTTTGAATTATTAGTGCTTTGTTGAAGCCAATGGGGGAGGATATTAGACTTGCCATGTTCTGCATGTCTTCAGCGGAGTATTTCTCTGTTAATGGGAATTTATATTCTTCTGGTAGTGGATTGTATTTGATATCTGAGAGTGCTAGTTCATACTTTACTATGTAACTTAGCATTCTGTTTGTTAGTGTGTATTTTGGTGTTATCATTTTCTTAAGAAGCTGGTGGAAGGGCTCGAACCCTCGACCTGTCCCTTACGAAGGGAATGCTCTGCCAACTGAGCTACACCAGCAAATATAACAGTATTGTAACAAAACGAAGATTTAGTAGCAAGGGGTGTGCAAATTTTTAGGGCATACAGGGACAGGGATAGATATAATTTTTTGTTACATAATACCCTAAGCACCAGAATATAATAGCCGCTATTAGAAATGCAATTGTCGCAGTACCTGCAATGGTAGGACTTTTAGGTAGTGTGAATTTCTTTTTTGTCTTCATATATACAATCTGTTTATATAAGAGCGAGAGACGGGGTTCGAACCCGCGACCTTCTCCTTGGGAAGGAGACATTCTACCAACTGAACTACTCTCGCATCTACACCATATTCTACTAAACAAAAGGGGGTATTTCTACCCCCTTTCTCAAATCTTAATGAAGACTAAGCAGCAATCTGCTTTTTAACTCTGTTCCAATCCTTACTTAACTGTTTACCGAGTTTCTTGGCAGCATCTTCTGCAACATTATCATTTTGCTTAAAACTCTCAACAATCTCAGCAACGATCTTCTTGTATTCCTCTCCATCTATCTTCTTTCCAGCCTTCTGTACATTTTCAATCTTCTTTGCAACTTCTTCTTTTGCTTTCTCAAACATCTCTATGCTCTTGTCTTTGACATCGTTTGCTGCATCCGCAATGTCTTTTCTGGTTTCTTTTCCAGACTTAGGGGCAAAAAGTACACCTGCAACTGCACCAGCTATTGCACCTAGAGTAACTCCAGCTGCTACTTTTCCAGCTGTATTGTTTTTCTTTTCTTCCATAATCTTGTAAATATAATTAATTTAAATATTAGAACTTGAAGAACTTAAAAATCAAGTAAATTAGTATAACAAAAATACATGGTATTAGTATAGCTAAGAGGAGAGTACCTAGTGAATATTTCGGCTGAGACTGTATTTCCTCTTCCTGTTCCAGAACATCTTTGAGGCTTTCTTTCTCCTCTGTTACTTCTTCCTCATTCACCTCTTCTGTTTCTAATTCAATTGTAGGACTTTCTTCCTCTTGTGCAAAACTTCTATGTACAGGGGTGAGGGAGATTGAGAAAAGGACCACTATTGTTGTAAGTATTTTTAATATATTCATAGATATATGTTAACATATGTTCATATGATATATCCAGATACAAACCTAGAGGAGAAGTTGTGGCTAGATGGCTTTAAGTGTGTTGTAGGGGTAGATGAGGCTGGTAGAGGGCCACTTGCTGGTCCTGTTGTGGTTGGTGCTGTTATGATTGAGAATCCAGAACAGGTGGTGAGGACGGTGAGGGATAGTAAGAAGATGACTAAGAAGCAGAGAGAGGAAGCATATGTTCAAATTCAGGAGGTGTCTTCAGCTTTTGGTGTTGGGGTTATAGATGCAGGTGAGATAGATAGGGTGGGAATTAAGGAAGCTGTGAAGGAGGCGATGATTCTTGCTATTAGTGAGATTGAGAAAGAGATAAGGAAGAAAGTAGATTATATTATTTCGGATGGAGCTGTGTATCTTCTGGATGACCATAGAATGATGAGTATTAGTCATGGGGATCTTCACCATTATAGTATTGCAGCAGCATCTGTTTTAGCTAAGGTTACTAGGGATAGTATGATGGAGGATTTTGCAAAAGCTTTTCCTAACTATGGTTTTGAGAAGCATATGGGGTATGGTACAAAGCAACATTTAGAAGCTATTAAAGATTATGGTATTTGTGATATACATAGAAGAAGTTATGAACCAATTAAAAGCCTTGTCATGAGAGGTAAGAAGATAGTATAATTGCTTGTTCTTAAGTAGTGGGGTGCTAGCTCATCCGGTAGAGCAACTGCCTTTTAAGCAGTTGGTGCGGGGTTCAAGTCCCCGGCACCTCACCATATACTTTGGAATTATCAAAAAACTTCTGCTAATACTAATCCGGAGATGTAAGAAGAATTTTCAGAGAGTTTTAAAAAGAATAATCCCCGTAGGTGCATTTTTTATAATACACCCACGGGGTGGGGGAAGTTGGGGATTAATAATCAAACAACATGGGCCACAGGGGGAGTGTCATAGGGTTTACGCCGTATTTCTGGCATAACTTTATCATTTGGTGCTTGAACTTTGGAACTGAAATCTTTCCCTTTATTATCGAATCTAAAAGGTTCCTTACATCAAACACAATTGCAGCTCCTTCAGATCCGTAGTTCCAGGGTTCAAACTTATCAATAATCTCCTGTATCTCTTGTTCTTCGATAGATAGTACTATTTTTGCCATAGTATCCTCCTTCTTTTATTTTGAATGATCTCCAACAATCTAACCTATAATATCACATTTCCTCTTTTATAGCCATCTTGCTTTCCCAATTTCATTTATGCTACATTATTAATATAATTTTTAAATAATTAATATGGAAAAACAAGAAATAACTCCGGAGGAAGTAAAAACATCCCAGGAAGAAGTTGTGAAGGTAGTAGAAAAGGGAAAGAGTAAAGAAAATACCTTAAATATTGTCCTCTTTGTAATTCTTCTTCTCCTTCTTGCTGTTGCTGCCTACTTTGTCATAAAGAATAATTCTCTTAGTTCTAATCAGGATAGTGCAAAAGATAAGAC
>CAZHSU010000048.1:0-2957 GCA_964535095.1 uncultured Candidatus Saccharibacteria bacterium
CTTTAATTGCCGCCTGAGCTGCTGCCAACCTTGCAATTGGGACTCTGTATGGAGAACAACTCACCAAATCCATCCCAATCTCATGACAAAACTCTACAGACTTAGGATCTCCACCATGCTCCCCACAAATCCCAATCTCTGTCTTCTCCTCAACACCTTTTGCTTTCTCCAAAGCATTCCTCATTAACTGACCAACACCCTCCCTATCTATTGTCTGGAAAGGATCTTCAGCCAAAACACCCTGCTCTATATACTTTGTAATGAACTTACCAGCATCATCTCTAGAATATCCAAAAGTTGTCTGAGTCAAATCATTTGTCCCAAAAGAGAAAAACTCTGCAAACTTAACCAACTGGTCAGTAATAACACAAGCTCTTGGCAACTCCAACATAGCCCCAACTTTGTAAGCAACCTTTGCCTTCGCCTTCTTCAAACATGCCTCAGCTTCCTCAACAATCACACCTCTCAAATACTCCAACTCCTTCACACTACTCACAAAAGGAACCTCAATCTCAGGAAGAGCTTTCACACCCTTCTTCCCAACAGCAATAGCAGCATTAATAATCGCCCTTGTCTGCATCTGTGAAATCTCAGGATACACCATTCCCAATCTACAACCTCTAAATCCAAGCATTGGATTCTGCTCCGCTAAGACCTTCTTCCTCTGTGACAAATCCTCATAACTCACACCCATCTCAATCGCAATCTCCCTCAACTCATGCTCCTCATGTGGCAAGAACTCATGAAGAGGAGGATCTAGTAACCTCACAGTAACAGCAAACCCATCCATTTCCTTGAAAATACCCTCAAAATCTGCCTGCTGCATCTTCTCAATCTTCGCCAAAGCCTTCACCCTCTCCTCTTTAGTATCTGAAAGAATCATCTGCCTAACAGCCGAAATCCTCTCTTCTTTAAAGAACATATGCTCCGTTCGAATCAAGCCAATTCCCTCAGCTCCAAACTCCCTTGCAACTCTAGCATCCTCTGGAGTGTCTGCATTTGCTCTAATATGCAACCTCTTATACTTATCCGTCCAACTCATCAATTTGGCAAAATCTCCAGAAATCTCTGGTTCAACAGTCTTCACCTGACCATCATATACAATCCCATTACTACCATCCAAAGTAATCCAATCTCCCTCTTTCAAAATTTCCCCATCTGGCAACTTCATAATCTTCACCTCCTCATTAATATCAACCATGCTACAACCTGCAATACAACATTTACCCATTCCCCTAGCAACAACAGCTGCATGACTTGTCATACCTCCTCTACCAGTAAGAATTCCTTCTGCAATATTCATTCCCTCAATATCCTCAGGAGAAGTCTCCAACCTTACTAAAATAACTTTCTTTCCTTCAGCATGCCACTCAGTTGCATCCTCAGCACTAAACACAATCTGTCCACTACCTGCACCTGGAGAAGCAGGAAGCCCTCTTGCAATCTCCTTCTTTGGTGCATCTACATCAATCATTGGGTGAAGAAGCTGGTCCAAAGATAATGGGTCAACTCGCATAATTGCTTCCTCTTCGGTAATCATTTTCTCTTTCACCATATCCACAGCAATCTTTACAGCAGAAGCTGCAGTTCTCTTCCCAGCTCTCGCTTGAAGAATATACAACTTCCCATTCTCAATCGTAAACTCAATGTCCATCATATCCCTATAATGCTCTTCCAACTGATCAAAAATATCTGTCAGCTCCTTATAAATCTCTGGAATATTCTTCTCCATAACATCCATATGCAAAGGAGTCCTAATACCAGCAACAACATCTTCCCCCTGTGCCTTCATTAAATATTCACCATAATATTTCTTCTCACCTGTCGATGGATTCCTAGTAAATGCAACACCGGTACCAGAATCATCACCCAAGTTACCAAAAACCATAGACTGCACATTAACTGCTGTTCCAATAATATCTGCAGACACCTTATTAATCCTTCTATATGAAATTGCCCTCTGGTTATTCCAAGATTTAAAAACTGCACCAACACCACCTTTCAACTGCTCCATTGGATCCGTTGGGAAATCCTTTTTCAATTCTTTCTTATACAAAGCTTTATATCTCTTCACAACATCTTTCAAATCATTCACTTCCAAATCAACATCATTCTCAATACCCTTCTTCTCCTTCACCGCATCCAATTCTTTCTCAAACTTACTATGCTCTACCCCCATAACAACATTTCCATACATCTGAATAAATCTCCTGTATGAATCCCAAGCAAATCTCTCATCTCCACTCTTCTCAATCAAACCTTCCAAAGTCTCCTCATTAAGCCCTAGATTCAAGACAGTATCCATCATACCGGGCATGGAGATTGCTGCACCAGACCTTACAGAAACCAATAATGGGTTCTTCTTGTCGCCAAATCCTTTTCCCGTAATCTTCTCAAGTTCCTGAAGATTCTTTTTTAAATCATCCATAAAACCATCTGGATATTTCTGACCATTCTTGTAAAAATAATCACAAGTATCAATTGAGATAATGAAACCCGGAGGAACTGGGATTCCCATCTTAGTCATCTCCGCCAAAGAAGCTCCTTTGCCTCCCAAAACAAATTTAGGATTCTTCACCTTAGGAAGTTCGGTCTTTTCTTTCGAGAAAAAATATATGTATTTATTAGCCATAGGACACTCCTAAAAATTTAGTTACTCTAATCGTAAGGAACAGTATAACACAATAGATGAAATATACAGACCTGGTCGGTGAGGTTTGATTGATACAAAAGCATTATTCAAGAATATCCACAAGTTTTTTAATATACTACAAGACACTTAAAAAGGGAGGACAAAATCAATCAAACAAGAAAATGCACCTAAATGGGAGATTTCATTCCCCTATAACAATATTAAATTTCGATGAAAAACTTCAATTAAACCACACCCCTAAAGCATTTTCTCACCGACCAGGTCGGCAGTTGTCTTGAAACTTATCTTAGCCACTTTCCCCAAT
>CAZHSU010000049.1:0-2874 GCA_964535095.1 uncultured Candidatus Saccharibacteria bacterium
CTGGACTAAAGAGAAAACCATTTGCTCCAGGACAGCATGGAAACCAGAGAAGAGCTAGACTCTCAAACTATGGATTCCAGTTAAGAGAGAAACAGAAGGTAAAGAGAACATATGGATTGAGAGAGAGAAATATGGTTGCTGCATACAAAGAGTCAGGAAAAAGATCAAAGAATAGGAATACAGATAGAGGATTAGAATTCTTAAGAATTTTAGAGTTGAGATTAGACAATGTATTGTATTTAGCAGGATTAGCACCATCTAGATCTGCTGCAAGACAGTTTGTCACTCACGGTCATGTAAAACTAAATGGTAAGAAAATGAATGTACCTTCTATTCAAGTAAAAGAAGGAGACTCTATTGAATTAAAAACAGCAAAACTTGCACCAGCAGAGAAACTCTTCCCAGTACCAGCTTGGATAGAGACCAAAGGTGCATCTTGCAAGATACTATCACTGCCAATAAGAGATGATATCGACGAGGGGATTAAAGAAAACCTCATTATCGAGTTCTACTCTAGATAATTTTATACAAATAAGAAATGGAAGCATTTAAAGATATTAAAGTCACAATTAAAGAAGAGAAAGATAATTACGGACTTTTTGAAATTTCCCCATTACCAAGAGGATATGGCAATACATTGGGAAATGCTTTAAGAAGGATCCTTTACTCAAGTTTAAAGGGTACAGGCATCACAGGAGTAATGATAAAAGGAGTAGATCATGAGTATTCAACATTAGATGGAGTAAAAGAAACAATCATAGATATCTTAATGAACCTCAAAGAGGTCAAGTTTGCAACAAAATCAGATGAAATTGCAACTTGTAAGATTAGTGTAAAGGGAAAGAAAAATGTAACTGCAAATGACATTCAGACATCTGGAGATTTGGAAGTTGTAAACAAAGATTTACACATTGCAACACTTACAGATGCAAGTTCAAACTTAGAAATGGAAATAACAGTAGAATCTGGAGTTGGATACAAAATGATTGAACCATCTGGAAGAAAAGAAGTAGGAGTACTTCCATTAGATTGTGACTTCACACCAATTGAAAGAGTAAGTTTAAGTGTAGAACAGGCAAGAAAAGGACAGGAAACAGACTTAGATGCAGTTGTAATAGGAGTAACAACAGATGGTAGCATTGCACCAAAAGATGCACTGTTAGAATCAGCAAAGATATTACAGGAATTCTCTGGAAAAGTAATGATTGCAATGGGAATGGCAAAAAAAGAAGTTGAAGAAATTCAAGAACAGGTAAATACTCCAGAAGCAGAGGAAGTTATAGTAGAAGGTGAAAGAGATGAAGTTGCAGAGTGGAAAGTAGAAGAGTTACCAATCTCAAAGAGATCAAAAACAGGACTCTTAGCAGGTGGATTTAAGACAGTAGCAGATTTAAAGAACACAACAGCAACAGACCTTTTGAATTTACCAGGATTTGGAAACAAGTCATTAAACGAAATTATAGAACTTTTAAATGAGTACGGTATTAATATTAACAGCTAGAATTAATGTACAAGAGAGTTAAGAAAGCAAAATTAGGAGTAAAAGCATCACATAGAGTTTCTCTAAGAAGGAATCTATTGAGATCTTTGATTCAGAATAATTCTGTAACGACAACAACACCTAAAGCAAAAGTTCTTAAAATGGAAGCATCATCTTTAATTACAAAAGGACAAAAAGCTGAAGATTTAGGAACAAGAAGAAGTCTTCAAACCACCTTGGGAAATGCAGAATTAGTAAAGAAATTAATCGAATACTCTGGAAAAGAAGGTACAGGAGTAAAGATTGTTAAAGTTGGATTCAGAGATGGAGATAATGCAGAAATGTCTAAAGTCTCCCTAATGGGAATAGAGAAAAAGAAAGCAACAAAGAAAGAGAAGGAAACAAAAGAGGAAAAGAAAGTTGTTGAGAAGAAGGATACAAACTGGGGAGGATTTATGGGAGGAGATAAAAAAGTAGATACAAAAACAGTTGTTAAAAAGACTGAAAGAGCTAGAACAAGAGCTGGACTTTAATTAATTAATAGATAACAAATGAAGTACAAAACAGTTTGGACAAAAAAAGAAGAAATAGAGAGAAAATGGTATGTAATTGATGTTAAAGACCAGATTCTTGGAAGAGTTGCAACTAAGATTGCTTCCTTGTTAATTGGAAAAGAGAAACCAGAAATTGTACCTGATGTAGATTGTGGAGATTATGTAATTGTCATTAATAGTGACAATATTAAACTCACAAGAGGTAAAGAGGAGAAGAAAGTATATTACAGACACTCTGGATATCCAGGTGGATTCAAAGAAACAACATTCAAGAGGCAGATGGAGAAAGATTCTACCAAGATTATTGAAGATGCAGTTAAGAACATGCTTCCAAATAACAAGATGAGAGATAGAAGAATGACAAGATTACTTGTTTACAAGAACTCTGTTCACAAGCATAGAGGACAGAACCCAATAGATATTAAATTATAATTTTTTAAACAGTGGAGAAATATTTTGAAGGAATAGGAAGAAGAAAAAGATCTACAGCAAGAGTTAGAATCTATGCTGGAGATAAAGGTTCTGTGGTTAATGGTAAGGCATTAGATAAATACTTTACAGGAACTCCTAATTCTGAGACTATCGTTAATAGGCCTTTTGTACTTACAGGTTTAGATGGTAAATATTACTTTACTGCAAAAGTAGTTGGTGGAGGTTCTACAGGGCAATTGGAGGCTGTTAGATTAGGTCTAGCAAGAGCAATTGTTGTTATGGATGAATCACTGAAACCAGCACTTAAGAAAGAGAAGCTTCTTACTAGAGATCCAAGAGAGGTTGAGAGGAAGAAGTATGATCATGTTAAGGCAAGAAAGAAACCACAGTTCTCAAAGAGATAGGTTT
>CAZHSU010000050.1:0-2779 GCA_964535095.1 uncultured Candidatus Saccharibacteria bacterium
AAATAGTTGCATACAACCCCCATATATGGTATTCTGTTTCCATAACATACGGAAAAGCGTATGTTACAGAAATGAAATATATAGATATACAGAACAATCTAAGAAGTTTAGGAGTATTTACACTAAACGATATCAGGATGCTAGATCCTGAATTCAGAGAACCAACACTAAACGATTGGTTAAATAATGGTTGGATTAAAAGAATTCGTAGATTCTGGTATGCAGATTCTAGTTTCAATCCACAAGGAAATGACTATTTCTTTATAGCAAACAAAATATTCTCTCCCTCATACATATCATTGGAGAGTGCTTTAAGCTACTACGGCTTTATACCTGAAACTACCATACAGATAATTTCAGTATCTACAAGGAAAACAAGTCTCTTCGATACTCAGTTTGGAGTATTCTCATACAAAAGTATTAAAAATGACCTCTACTTTGGATATGAAGTAATACAAAATAATGGGAGATCCTTTACATTGGCTACTCCTGAAAAGGCTCTTCTAGACTACCTCTATCTCCATCCTGAGATCTCAAGTACAGAAGATTTCGAAGAATTGAGATTTAACAAGGAAATAATAAATAGTAGAACTAATACTCAAAAATTTAATACATACCTTAACCAATTCAACAGTACAGAATTAAAGACAAGATATAACTTGTTACTAGAATATCTCAATGCTTAGTATAGAAGAAATTAAGAAACAATACCCAAGTGATATACATAAGTTTGAAAGAGGAATGCTTAGAGAGTATTTGCAATTCCTCATATTGGAAATAATATTCAATTCTAAAATCTCTACTAAGTTATCTTTCCTTGGTGGCACATGTTTAAGAATAGTTTATGGTATTAAGAGATTCTCAGAAGACATAGACTTTGATAACAAAGACCTCTCCTCAGATGAATTTTCCTCTCTTGCAAAAATAATAGAGAAAGAACTTAGAAAGCAAGGTTTTGATGTAGAAACAAGTATAACTGAAAAGAAAGCAATTCATTGTCATATTAAATTCTCAAATATACTCTTTGAAAACAAATTAAGTGATATTAAATCTGAAAAAATTGATATACAAATAGATACATTTGATCAAGGATATGAATATGAATCCGAGTTATATCTTTTAAACAAATTTAATGTGTTTAAACAGATAAGGGTTACTCCTAAGGAAATAATCCTATCTCAAAAGCTATGGACTATTACACAACGAAGTAGAGCAAAGGGTAGAGATTACTACGATATTATCTATCTTTTACAAAATACTAGACCAGATATGGGATTTTTGAATCTTAAATTTGGTACATCTAATTGGGGTGAAGCTAGAGAAAAGATTTTAGATGGTATAAAGGATGTGGATTTAGACTTATTGGTAAAAGATGTAGAACCTTTTTTGATAGATATCAAAGAGGGTGAAAGGATTAAAGAGTTTAGAGACTATCTCAAACAGATAGAGATTACTTTTTAACTTTTACAGAAATGACTCTTACAAAAACAGACTTCATAGCTTACCTAGATGCTCCTAGGCATCTCTGGGCAATTAAAAACGGAAGACTAAGTCAAAAAGAAATAGATGCATTCGTACAACATCTATTCGAACAAGGATATGAAGTAGAAGAATTAGCAGAACAATATATCAAGGAAATACTTCTACCTAAATACAAAGTAAGTTCTGAGGAAGTATTACTCCAACCAACTTGTACAGATGGTAACTTTGAAGCTAGGGCAGATTCCATGATTTTCAATACAGAAACAAAAAAATGGGATATGTATGAAATTAAAAGTACCAACGATATCTCAAAACAACATAAATATGATGCTACTTTTCAATATTTAGTTTTTAGCAAAAAGTATGAAATAGGGGATGTATACATACTACATTTAAACAAAGAATATCAAAGGAAAGGAGAATTAAATCTAAAAGAACTATTCATAGCTACAAAGGTAAATGAAGAGATTGAAGAACTAAAAGAAGAGGTAAACACTCTTCGTTCTGAAGCTTTGGAAACAATGGGAGTTAAGGATTACAATGAAGTAATAGCATGTATAAAACCTAAACAATGTCCATGTCCAGATCTCTGTCATCCAAATCTACCAGAATATTCCATCTATGATATTATTCGCTTTTCTAGAAGTATAGAAAAGATTAGAGAGTTAGAATCCCTTGGTATTAAAAGCATCTATGATATTCCTAAAACATTCAATTTATCTTCAACATACAGAAGACAGGTAGATGTAGCACAAAGTAGGGAAGTATATTTTGATAAAGAATATATCAAAGAGGATCTAGATACCCTTGAATATCCAATCTACTTCATAGACTATGAATCATACAATCCTGCAATTCCCCTCTATGATGGATATAAACCATATGACCAGATACCTTTCCAGTGGTCTTTACATGTACAGAGAGAAGAAGGTACAGAACTAGAGCATTATGAATTCATTCACACAGAAAACAGTGATCCAATCCCATATTTCCTTACCGCCCTTAAAGATATTATTGGTACTTCTGGTTCTATTGTTGTTTGGAACAAGAGTTTTGAAGCTACACAGAATGAAAGGATGGGGGAGATACACTCTGAGTTTAAAGAACTTTGTGAAAATATGAATAGTAGGATATATGATTTGATGGATATTTTCCATGATGGTTATTATGCTGACCCTAAGTGTAAAGGTAGTTACTCTATTAAGAGAGTTTTACCTGTTCTTGTACCAGAGCTTTCGTACCAGGGTATGGCAATAGGGGATGGTGCTACTGCTATGTCTAGTTGGAAGGATATTGT
>CAZHSU010000051.1:0-2674 GCA_964535095.1 uncultured Candidatus Saccharibacteria bacterium
ACCACCTAGTACGAGCATACCACCACACCTTCAAACTCCCCATCACCATATCCAATACATCCAACAACTACGGACCAAACCAATATCCAGAAAAACTAATCCCCCTAATGGTAACAAGAGCAATGTCAGATGAAGAAATACCAGTATACGGAGATGGAAAACAGATAAGGGACTGGGTACATGTACAAGACCATGTAAGAGGAATAGAACTATGTATAAAGGATGGCAAACTAGGAGAAACATACCTCTTCGGAGGAGATGGAGAAAGAGAAAACATCTGGATTGTAAAAAAGATACTAGAATATCTTAACAAACCAGAATCCCTCATTGTCCATGTAGGAGACAGAAAAGGCCACGATGTAAGATATGCCATAGACAATTCAAAATCTGAGAAAGAACTAGGATACAAACCAGAAAAGAGTGTAGAAGATTGGTTAAAGGAAACAGTACAATGGTATGTAGATAACAAAAAATGGTGGGAACCACTAAAACCAGTAGCAGACAAACAAGCAGAAAGATATTTAGAAAAGAGGATATAATACACAAATTAGGCGTAATATATGTAGTATAATACATAAATTAGGCCTAAAAGATGGAATTGGGTGTACAAATTTGGCGTAATTTGTCTATTATACCGTACAAATTAGGCTTAAAATATATAGTTAACTTTAAATATTCATATATGAAAGCACTCATACTAGCAGGAGGAAGAGGAACAAGACTAAGACCTCTAACACATACCAAAAACAAACACCTCTTACCCATAGGTAACAGACCAATGATAGAAAGAATCATAAAGGATGCAGTAGATTTAGGAATAAAGGAAATAATAATAAATGTAAACAAAGGAGACAAAGAAATACCAGAACTCCTAGGAGATGGTAAAAGATTTGGGAAAGGTATAAAGCTACACTACATAGAACAACCAGAACCAAACGGAATGATGTATCCCATTAAAATAGCAGAGGAACTAATCGGAGATGACGAATTCCTCTTCTCAGCAGGAGACAACATCCTCACAGGTGGTCTGCAACAACATTACGATGATTTTAAGAAAAAGAAATCAGATGCACATGTACTAGTAGTACGAAGACCAGATTACCAAAACTTCGGTGTTGCTGTAATGAAAGATGACAAAATCATAAAGACAGTAGAGAAACCACAAGAGTTTGTAAGTGACCTAGTACTCTCTGCCATATACTTCTTCACACCTGCAGTATTTAAAGCTTTTGAATTTGCAAAACCAATAGATCCCAAAGGTACAGGCAAACCAGAATACTACCCACCAGTAATTAATAACTGGTTAATAGAGAATGGATATACATTCACAGCTTCTGAAGTAACAGGTTGGTGGAAAGATACAGGTGCACCAGAAGATATTATTTTAGCTAATAGGCTAATCCTAGAAAGAGAGTGTTTAGATAAGTGTGATGGTAAAGTAAAGGATAGTAAGATGGAAGGGAATATTGAGATAGGGAAGGGCTCTGTTGTTAAAAACTCTGTTCTAAGAGGCCCTATATCCATTGCAGAGAATGTTACAGTAGAGAATGCATACATTGGTCCATTTACATCAATAGGGGCAGAGAGCATAGTTAAGGATGCAGAGATAGAGAATAGTATATTGATGGGGAATTGTAATATACATGACCTTAATAACAGGCTTGATAGTTGCCTAATTGGTTGGAATGCAGAAGTTACTACTAAAGAATCTCATCCCAAAGCAGATACACTATTCTTAGGAGATGACTCTAAGGTGGAGTTAGCTAAGTAGTTAAAAGTTCATGAAAAGTGCCATCCTAAAAGGCTTTTTCTCTTGTGTTGCTTGCAGGGTATTCATATAATATCTATGTGTCTTCAAAAAAATATCCCACAGTTTATGCTTTCATTGATAGCCAAAACCTAAATCTTGGTACTTCAAAAAGTATATATAGAAATGGCAATCTACTATACAAAGGATGGAAACTAGATATGCAGAGTTTTCGTAAATATCTTCTTCAAAAATTTCGTGTTAGTAGAGCATTTCTTTTTTTAGGATATATTCCCCAGAATAAAGGTATGTATAAGAAATTTAAAAAGTTTGGGTATGAGATAATCTTTAAACCAACAGTAAGAGGTGAAGGAGGGAAACCAAAGGGAAATATAGATGCTGAAATGGTTTTGTATTCTGCTGCTGTTCTGTTTGAAGAATACGAGAAAGGAATTTTTGTATCAGGAGATGGAGATTTCTATTGTTTGTACAAGTTTATGGAAGAAAAAGGAAAACTTGGTGCAATTCTTATTCCAAATATGTATACACAATCAAAGTTGCTTGGGGAGTTTGAGGAAAATAAAAAGCAATTATTTTATGATAAGGATTTATTAAGAGAAAAATAATGGGAGGCGTTACTCAGCACCTCGTAAGTGCAGGCTCGTGTTCTCCCTCATGATTACTACATTATACAGATATTGATATTAAGTATCAATAGATTTTAGTATATATTTATGAATTTTTATGGAATTGGATAAAAGTGGGAGGCGTCCACACATTATCACGTAGATAATGGCTCGTATTCTCCCTGATGATCCATTTACATTATACACCAATTCCCTGCAGATTGTATAAAAATTTGGTAGAATAGGATACTAACTTATATAAAACACTATATGGAATTCGAAGAAGTACCTAATATCTCCG
>CAZHSU010000052.1:0-2616 GCA_964535095.1 uncultured Candidatus Saccharibacteria bacterium
GAACTAATCTAACTCTATCTGCATCACCATATGCAAATGGAAGATCATTGTAGAAGTGCATATATCTCTGCTCCCTCTCTCCTTCCATATCATCGACAAGTCTCACATCTTTAAGACTACCAAGTGTTGCAATAGTTAATGTCTGAGTAACTCCTCTTGTGAAAAGTGCAGAACCATGGACTCTTGGTAAAAGATCTACCTCTGCTGCCATCTCTCTAATTTCATCAATTGCCCTTCCATCAACTCTCTTGTTCTCAGATAATACAATCTTTCTAAGCATCTTCTTTTGAAGAATCTCATAAGCCTGATCCATAACAGATTTAGAGAATTTACCATCCAAAGCCTTGTAAATCTCTTCCTTAGCTACACCATGTGCCTTAGACTCACCTAATTCCAATACTTCTCTAATCTTCTCATCTCCCATAACTTCATGGACTGCATCAATTGCTTCCTGTGCAGTTTCGTAAGATGTATATGACTTATCCTTCGCACCAACCTTGGCTACAAAATCTTCCTGTGGCTTCATCCACTCCTTCATCATCTCCAAAGATTTTTCCATTGCTTCAAGAATTTTCTCTTCTGGAACAATATATGAACCTGCATCAATCATGGTGAATGTATTACCATCACCAGCAACAACATAGTTCATCTTCTCTTCTTCAGATGTTAAGTCCATAGCTTTAAACAAACTTACAACCTGCTCACCTTCCAATCCTAATCTAACTGCTCCAATAGGACCTTCAAAAGGTGCATGTGAGTTTAATAGTGCTGCGGAAACTGTATTTATTGCCAAAAGTGCAGGATCATTTTCGCCATCATATGACATGACAGTAACAATTACACTTACCTCATCTTTGTAATCGTGAGGGAATCTAGGTCTAATTGCCCTATCTATCATTCTAGCTTTTAAAATTGCATCATCACTTGGGAATCTTTCTCTTTTCACAAATCTAGATCCACTAATCTTTCCTGATGCATAGAATTTTTCAATATATTCTACTGAAAGAGGGAAATAATCTAATTCCCCTGTTGATGGTTTTGTATTTACATTTACTGTAATTACGGTATCTCCCATTCTTGCAAGAATTGAAGACTGAGATTTCAAAGCAAGCTTTCCTGTTTCAAAGGAACACTTTCTCCCATCTATCTCAAACTCATGTTTAATTTCGTTAAACAACATAAATATTACTAATTTTTAATTTATATACAAAATATATGTAGCCTAAAAAAGCTACTGTATTTTAATGGGAAAGTTGTTACAAAGGAAGAGGGAAAGAAAAAACTAGATCTTTAGCTTCTTTGCTAGAGTATCGTATCTTTCTTTTTCATTCTCCTTTAAGTATTGAAGAAGTCTTCTTCTTTTTCCGACAAGCTGAAGCAAACCTCTTCTGGAATGGTTATCTTTTTTGTGTACTTTTAAATGCTCTGATAGTTCCTCTATCTGCTTACTCAAAAGTGCAATTTGAACTTCTGGAGAACCTGTATCTCCTTCATGAAGTGCAAATTCCTTAACTGTCTGTTGTTTTTCTTCTTTATTTAATGCCATAATTATTTCTAGATTAACACGATAATTTATTAATTGCAAGGTAATTAACCATTGGGTATCTAATATTGTACCCTTTTATAGGGTATTTGTCAATAATATTACTTCTACAACGGCCTATCCTCATCTGCTTCTGTTGCTCGATCTTCTTTTTTATTCCCATAGAAAGCAATTGCTTCTCTAAGCTCTACCTTGTCTTTTGCATATTCTTCTAGTGGAACTTTTGCTTTCCATGCCTCATATGCTTGTAATACTGCAGTTGCACCTGCTTTTGTTCCCATTGGATGAGAATGTACTCCCCCACCCATTGTTGTAATGAAGTCTGGAGTTCCAATCAGATCTAAGAATTTTCCTATTAATACTGGATTTAATCCACCTGAAATGATAGGACATGTTTTTTTGACAACTCTCCAGTATCCAAAGTCTTTGTAATCTTCACCTTGGGCTTCTCTTTCAATTGCTAATTTCAAATCTTCATCTTTTTCTGGGATTTCTGACCAGACCTGTTTGAAGAAATCTCCTTCTGCATAGAGGTTTAATGCCTGTTTTGCTGCCATTATGTCTTCTTTTGGTGAACCTGCCATTTTACCGACTGCTGCCGTTCCTGTATGGATTCCTGATGCTCCTGCCAATCTTGCAAATTTGGTGAGGACTGGGACTGTGAAGCCAATTGGGTTTTCCTCTCTTGTGAATGCTCCATGTCCTGCTCTGTGGAAGTGTAAGAATACATTTGGATAGTGCCTTCTAATTGTCTGTAC
Source organism: uncultured Candidatus Saccharibacteria bacterium (assembly GCA_964535095.1). Taxonomy (GTDB): domain Bacteria; phylum Patescibacteriota; class Dojkabacteria; order SC72; family SC72; genus UBA5232. The sequence goes on from CAZHSU010000052.1 coordinate 2,302, forward strand.
TGCCATCCATCCTGCTGTTATTCCGTCTACTAAAAATGCATAACTACCAGGTTTCATTACAGATTGGATATAATCTGCTCTTTTTAACATTGTGTCATAATCTGCAGAAGATATATTGAATGAGTGGACTTTGGTTTTCCCTGTTTCTTGCTCTATTCTGTCCATAACATGTCTTAAATCATCTACCATCCTTTCAAAAGGTGCGAAGTCTTGATCTGCCTGTGGTTCATCATTTTTTACAAAATCACCACCTCCTGACCAGAAGTCATAACAGAGTTCTGCATATTCTGGGGATGTTAAACCAATTTTAGGCTT
>CAZHSU010000053.1:0-2599 GCA_964535095.1 uncultured Candidatus Saccharibacteria bacterium
AAAAGAAAGAAAATATTACCCTTGGTTGAAGAGTATGGTACAGCAGGAAGTTTTTTTGCAAATCCTGTTATTACTAAACAGAAGTTTAATGAGCTTTCTGAAATAATTGAAGGATTACCATCTTACCCAGCAGATACAGAGGAATATGTAAAAATACCTGCTGGGAAACTACTTGAAGAATTAGGTTGGAAAGGAAAGAAAATTGGTAATGTAGGAACATTTGAAAAACATGCTCTCTGTGTCATTACAAATATGAATGCAAGTGGAGAAGAAGTCTTAGATTACATCAAACAGATGCAAGAATCTGTCAAAGAAAATTACGGAGTAGAGCTAAAACCAGAGGTAAATATTATTCTTTAAACTCTCTAACAAAGGCTAAAAGAAGTTTTCTAATATCTCTAATCTTGGAGGTGGATACCTCAATTACAGAGACCGCATCTACGAAAACATTCCCATCATAGTTTGTATTATTCTGCAACCTATGAACATGCATATCATACTCCTCTCTAGTAATCTCATAGATTTCCTCCTCAAGATCCTTAAGATTTTTAAGATCAGTCTCATTTGGCTTTTTAATCTGCACCTTCATCTCATCTAAAAGAGCCATCAATTTGTCATACAAATCCGTTAATCTACCCAGAGGAATCTCATCTGCAGAAATAGAGGAATTATGCATTCTCTTAAAGATGTGACCGAAATCTACAGCCAAATCTCCCAACTGTTCCATTGTATTAGAAATCTTCACCAAAATAACTGTCTCCTTTGCCATTTCTCTAGACAATTTATATCCAGAGAGATCTAGAAGTGCTTTGGTAATAGCATCATCAAGATAATCATTCAGAGTCTCAAGTTTCTCAATTTCCAACCTCATTCTTTCACTTGGATTGTAATATATCCCCAGTCCTTTCTCATAAATAGACATAGTGATATCAACGGAGTATATCAATTCATTTCTAATATCTTTCATCTCTTCCTTCAAATCCTTATTCGCCTTACTATCTATATATTTTGTTTCCAGAAGTACCTCTTTATCATTACCCGGTACGACTATGTTAATAAATTTCTCAAATGGAGTAAGCACTACAAGGAAGAACAAAGTATTAACAATATTGAAAATCAAGTGAGAAGATGCAACCTGTTGTGCGACATTCGGTGATATCATTCCCATTAAATCAGTAAACTGGTTTATAAATACCAAGAATATTAAAGCTCCGATGGTCTTGAAAAGGAAATTTGCAACTCCTGCTCTTTTTGCAAAAAGAGAATAGTCATGAGTAAGAATTAATGAAGTGACACCTGTTCCCATATTTGCACCCAATACCATTGCAATAGCAATAATTGGTGAAAGAACACCATTCATTGCAAAGATTACTAGAAGTCCCGTTGTAACAGAACTAGAGTTTGCAAATACAGTAAAGACGAAGGAGATAATGAATGCAAGATATGGACTTGAGAGATAACCAAAGATATTTGTAAATACCGGAGTTTGTGAAAGGATGTTAATAGAGGAAGATACCATACCCAGAGAAAGAAGTATTAGACCTATGTAGAGAATAATATTGCTAAATTTCTTTATTTTCTTCCCTAAGAACTTCATCGAGAAACCTAATATGACCAGTATTGGTGCAATAGGGGTATCGCTAAAAAGTGCCATTTGAGCTGTAAGTGTTGTACCAATACCACTCCCCAGTATTATCCCTAAACTATTATGAAAAGATATTATTCCTGAGTTTACTAGGGCAATCGTGATTGTAGTAATTGCAGTACTAGAATGGATAACTGCTGTTGAAAGTGCTCCTGCAATAGTAGCAGTGAATCTATTTTTTACCAATTTTACTAAAGCTTTTCTAAACTTCTCATTAGCCAACTCCTGCACTTGAGCACCAAGAGATTGTATGGAGAAGAGAAAAAGTACTATCCCTGCAATTGCAGAGAGATAGAGTGATAGATTTTCAGAAGTGGGCAGATTCATTAGTCTAATTTAACACATTGATTAATATTTTCCAATATTGTAATCTGTATGTATGGAGAAACAATCTAAGAAGAACAAAGTTCTGGCATTATTGACTATCGCAGATATGTTCTCATATGGTCCATTTCTCATTATTTCTGCACTCTCTGGTCTTTACCTGTCCCAGAGATTAGGAGTAGATGCGATTAAGTTCGTAGGAATTGGAACATCTATATATTTCATTACAAGAGCTATCATACAGCTTCCATTGGGATATATTACAGACAAGATTAAGAGTGATACAGATGAGATCCTTTTACTTGCAATAGGTATTATATTCATGGGTCTTCCATATACTTTCTACCCACATATTACAATGCCTTGGCACTACTATGTTCTTCAATTTATCTTTGGTTTTGGTGAGGCACTTAACCTTACAAACTGGAGAAAGCTTTTTGCAATGAATGTGGATAATGGTATTGAGGGAAGACAGTATGCTTTTTATGAGACAACTATTAGTCTTTTTACTGCAATATTGAGTGTTGTGATTAGTAGCCTAGCTAACTTAAACCAAGCATACTTTGATTATGTTATGGTTGGTGCTGGTATTGTTATGATGTTAGGTAGTATTGCTGTTTTAATGATTTT
>CAZHSU010000054.1:0-2573 GCA_964535095.1 uncultured Candidatus Saccharibacteria bacterium
ACCTCTGTCTGCATCTTTACATTCCTCATTACCTTCTTCTCATACTTACTCTTCTTCTCCTTATCCAGCCTTGCAATTCTGCTCTTTGCAGAACTAATAGCTTTAGACCTCTTATGCCCATCTCCAATCTTCCTCACATTCGCCAACAATTTCTCCAACTGTCCCCTCTTTCTCTCCTGTGCTTTGTACTCATCATTCCATTTGTCTATCAATCTCAATTTTTCCTCTTTGTAATTATCATAATCTCCAACATATTTAATGAGTCCTTCCCTTTCAATCTCCCAAATTTCATCAATAACATTGTTTAGAAACTGTCTGTCATGAGAAATCATAAGGACAGGAATCGGAAGAGATTTTATATATTTCTCAAACCATTCAATTCCCTCAATATCCAAATGGTTTGTAGGTTCATCTATGAGTAATACCGTTGGTTCTTGAAGCATTAATTCCATTAGCTTTACTTTCATCTTCTGCCCTTCACTAAGTGTATTTAATTCTTGATACGGATCAAAATTTGTGAATTGCAGTTGCTTCGCCAATTTCTCTATTTTAAAATATTCCCATGTATTTACTAATATTTCTTCTAGGTATATACCTACCATTTCATCTGGAAATTCAAATTCTTGTGGTATGTATCCAATCCTCTCCCCTGTTTTAGAGATGTTTCCAGATGTAGTTTCTTCCTCTCCTGTTATCATTCTAAAGAGTGTACTCTTTCCACAGCCATTTCTTCCGACTAATCCAACTTTTTTCTTTCCAGATAGTTTGAACTCTATGTTAGAGAAAAGGGTTCTGTCATTAAATTTTTTAGTTACATTTTTTGCTGAAAGCATAACAGGGAATTATATATGAAGAAGCAGAGGTTGTAAAAAGGAAAAGATACTACCTGTAATCTAGAAGAAATATGGAAAGAGGTAGGAGAACTTCATAATTCTACTGTGGCTTAGTATCCGATATCCCTATTATCTCGCACTTCCATCGATACAGCATCCTTAAAAGAATCTGTCTCTACAAGACGATCTGCAAAGAGTTGGAAAATTTTCTCATCCCTAAGAATAGAATCAACCAGAACCTCAATAAAATGAGGATCTTGAGCAAGAGAATCTACTAAAGCTCTCGGTAACCCTTCCTCTCTCCTATTCTCAGGTTTTTCTGCATTCCCCTCAGGACTTGGTATTGTTTCCATATAAATATAAATAAAAATTTAATTACCTCTTCATTTCAAACATCTCCATCAATTCACTAACCCTCGTGGCATCATTCGCACTCTTGTCTCTCCCCCACTCAACCAACCTAGGAAACCTAAGAGAAAGCCCACCACCAATATCTTCCTCACCCAATCTTCTTGTAATCTCGTCTGCTTCAACAGTAAAAACAACCTCTGGATACACCCAAACATCTGGAATTAAGGGCTCAGGACAAACAACACCCTGTGGTTGCTCCTCCTCAATCCTCCCCTCAAATTGCTCTTTAATCCCCTTCAACTGCTCATCACTAAAACCTGTCCCCACCTTGCAAATAGCCTCAAAAGAATCCGTCTTCTCGTTATACAAAGCACCTAAAACTGCTCCAACACCAAAGTCAGATCTTCTTCCAGAACCATGAAAATACCCAACACACACCAAGTCCACAGTATCTACCAAAACATTCATCATACTCTTCTTCAACTTAATCCAATCATAATTCCTCACACCAGGGAGATATCCACCACTACCCATCTTTGCAATAACTCCCTCATATCCCTTCTGCACATTATCATTAAAAATCTCCATCAATTCCTCCACATTGCTAACTTCCTTCGTCTCACACCTCTCCAAACTCCCCCCCAATTCCATCTCCTTAAGAATCTGCACCCTCTCCTTTGTGTCCACAGAAATCAAATCCTTCCCATTAAGGAAAAGAACATCAAAAACCATACTCTTCACAGGAATATCTTTCAAAACACTATCCACCCCATATATTCTCCTCCTCTGCATAGTCTCCTGAAATGGAAGAAACTTCCCATCCTTAAATCCCAAGACCTCAGAATCTAAAACAAAAGAATCTTCCTTCATCAATTTTGCAGATTCCACAACCTCTGGGAACATCTGTGTGACATCTTCCAGATTCCTAGTGAAAAGTCTCACCTCTACATCATTAGTGGCAATATCAAAAAGGCCTGCAGACTTTTTCTGCACATACTTCGCCCAAATATAATTTCTCTCTTCCATCTCGCTCCCTGAGAACTTATGCACCTGACACCTTAGACCATCAAACTTTGGTTGCACCAAAGCAGGAACACCTGTCCTCTCAAATGTCTCCTCAAAACTACCCACTCTCTCCACCAATCTTGGCAAAACAGGAATACCGGGTTGCAACTTCACACCCTTCAACTCCTCAATTGCTACAACACCCTCTTTCTGAGCAATAATGGAATATATATAACCAATATCTGCACTCACACCATATGCCCTATCCAACTCCTCCCTCACACTCTTGTCCCCAGAGATCACAAAAGAAAAAACATCTAATAAAGTCTTCGAGCTAATACCAAACCTCAACTGACCACATATGATTCTTACAAAATATTTCGC
>CAZHSU010000055.1:0-2530 GCA_964535095.1 uncultured Candidatus Saccharibacteria bacterium
CTCACCGACCAGGTCGGCAGTTGTCTTGAAACTTATCTTAGCCACTTTCCCCAATTCCTCAAACCCAAACTTCTTCACAAATTCTTTTCCCTGTGGAATAACATGACTTGCCCCCTTAGGGAAATCAAAATCATACTCCTTGCTCATCTTCTCCATCTCCTCTAGAAATATCCCCCTCGCAAAAATGGAAGCACAAGCAACAGCAATATCAGATTCGCCCTTATGGAATTGCTCAAAAGTTGCCTCTCTTCCCAAATCTCCCAATTCATTCCTCACCCTATTCTCATTCTTAGAAAACTGGTCTATCACCACATTATCACACTTAATTCCCTTCTCACTCAAATCCCTCAATGCCATCTCAATCACCTTAGAATGTTGCCTTGCCAACAAAATACCCACATTCCTAGTCTCCTTAATCAGAGTATTATATTCCTCTGGCATCACAACAGAAGGGTAATAAAAAGAATAATCCCTCATCTGCTCATACATCTTCATAATCTTCACATCTGTGAACTTCTTAGAATCACCAACCCCTATCCTCTCAAAATCCTTTGCACTCTCTTCATTAACAAAACAAGCAACAACAACAAGAGGACCAAAATAGTCCCCTTTCCCTACTTCATCTACTCCAACATGAGGCTTCACCGCAATCCCTCCCTCAATGGCCATCCCACCCTGAATCTTTGCAATAATTTCAGAAAAATCCTCATTCCCTTGAAAAACTAATTTCCTACTAGTATACAAAATCGCAACAGAACCATTACCACTCTCCATTCTAAACACCACATATTCATTATCCATCGGCTCTTTCCTCCAACCAAAATCTCTAAAGGTCTTCTCCAAGCCCAAACACTCATCCAAACTCAGTTTTATTGAAACAGTATTCTGCATTATATTTTGTTAATAACTTGACCATCAGGAGTATCTGACACAACATATCCCAACTCCTTAATCTCATCTCGAACCTTATCTGCCAAAGCATAATCCTTCTCTTCCTTTGCCTTCAACCTCATCTGCAACAATTCCTCCAACTTCCCATTCTCTCCCTCAGGTGTACTCTCTCCGCTATCAGAATTTCCCAAACCAAGTCCCAAAACTTTATCAAAATCTAAAATTGTCGCTAATTTATCCTCATTCTTCTCCCCAGATTTCAACAATTCATTTACCAAAGCCAAAACTCCTGACATATTAAGATTATTCTCCAATTCTTTCTTAAACTTTGCAATATACTCTGGAAGGACCTTGCCAACGTCTTCCCCTAGCTCCTTCACCCTCTTTTCCAAAGCAATTCTAGAATTTCTTGCACCATCCAAAGCATCAAGAGAAAAATGCATCTTCGCTCTGTAATTTACAGAGAGGAAAAAATATCTAATATCCATGGCATCATAGCCCAATTCCAAAATTTCAGGGAGAGTATCCGCCCCCTTGCTCTTAGAAATCTTCTCCTCATCCTTGTTCACCAACCATTCATTATGTACCCAATATTTCACAACAGGATGCCCAAAAGCACCAATATTCTGAGCCCTCTCATTAGAATGATGGACTGGAATATGGTCAATTCCCCCAGTATGAATATCAAAATGCTCACCCAAAATTGCCGTTCCCATAGCAGAACACTCAATATGCCAACCAGGGAAACCATCTCCCCAAGGTGATGGCCAATTCATCAAATGATCCTTATACTTCCCAACTTTCTTCATCCAAAGAACAAAATCTGCGGGATTCCTCTTCTGTGGATCAACACCAACCTCATCTCTCACACCAACCTTCTTGTCTTCCAATTTCTGCCCAGTAAAAATATTGTAATCAGGGACTTTGGTTACATCAAAATATATTGCTTGTTCTGTCTCATATGTATATCCCCTACTCTCCATTTTTTTGACAATATCAATCATCTCCTTAATATACTCCGTTGCTCTCGCCCAACCATATGCTGAAACATCTTGGTAAGTCATACCCTCAGGAATCTCTTTTCCATTTGGGGCAAGAATATGCAATGCTCGATAATCTTCCAGAACAGAATCTATATATTTATTCGCAATATCTATTGGTTCCAAACCTTCCTTTGCTGCCTGCCTATCCATCTTGTCATCTCCAAAATCATCACCGAAATCATCCTTGGAACTCATATGCCCCACATCCGTGATATTCATGACTCTCTCAACTTTGTATCCCAAATACAACAATGCCCTATGCAAAATATCCCAATCTACATATGCCCTTATATTTCCAAGATGCATACGGTAATACACAGTCGGACCACAATTATACATAGAAATTACACCCTTCTTGTTGGGCTCAATTTCAACAATTTTTCTGTCTAATGTAGAATATAGTTTCATTAAAAATCTCTCCTTCCTTCCAATGCTTTCTTTAAAGTTAATCTATCTGCATACTCCAAATCTGCTCCAGTGGGCAATCCCATGGCCAGTCTTGTTATCCTTATTTTACCTTCTTTCACCTCTGTTTTGAACAGGTCATAAATATAGCTTGCTGTAGCCTCACCTTCAAGATTTGGGTTTGTTGCAAT
>CAZHSU010000056.1:0-2421 GCA_964535095.1 uncultured Candidatus Saccharibacteria bacterium
AAAAAGAAGAAAGTTCACGATGCTGTGGATTAGGAAACCTTAGTACAATGCGAATAGTTGTTCCTTTTTGAGGGACAGATCTGGGACAGACCCTGTGTGGCTATTCCTCTGCATTCAACTTTTCAAGTTGCTGTTTTGCATAGAAATTGAGATTCTCTCTCTTTGCCCAAACCCTTTCTGTACTCTTGAGCAGTTTCTTTCGCAAACGAATGCTCTTTGGTGTGACTTCAATAAGCTCATCATCCTTAATAAACGAAAGAGCATACTCAATGGTAAGTAGAATTGGAGTTTTAAGAGCAATCTCTGTAACCTGCGCATGTGACATTCTCACATTTGTTTTATGCCTCTCCTTACATGGATTCACCTCCAAATCTCCCTCAGTATTAGTAATCCCAATAATCATGCCTTCATAAACATCCGTAGAACCACCAATAAACAATCTTCCTCTTTCCTGCACAGACATCAAAGCATAAGCAGCGGCAACTCCTGTTTCAGAAGATACAATAACCCCTTTTCTAAACAGCTCCTCACTCTTCTCAAAGGGCACATAATCTACAATTGCACTATTAATAACCCCAGTACCTTTTGTTGCTGTCATCAAGTTCCTATGAAGTCCAATTAAATTCCTAGTTAAAATATGGTATGTAAACCTGTTATGACCACCATCACTCTCCATATTCACCATCTTTCCCTTCCTCTCACTTACCTCTTGTGTAATGGCACTAAGATACTCCTCTGGGGCATCAATAATTAACTCCTCCAATGGCTCACACTCAACACCATCAACTTCTTGCAGGATAACTTCTGGTTTCCCTAATTCAAATTCATACCCCTCTCTCCTTAACTGTTCAACCAAAATTGCCAATTGAAGCTCACCTCTTCCTGAAACATAGTGAGCATTAGCACCTTTGCTATCGATATTAAGACTAATATTCAACTTCTTCTCCTGATCCAATCTCTGTTGTAATTGCTTTGATGTAACTAATTTCCCTTCCTTTCCTACAAATGGGGATGTATTTGCAGAAAACTTAACTCTAACTGTAGGAGGTGTAATCTGTATATCTGGCAATGGTTCTGGATTCTCAATATTACAAAGTGTTGCTCCTATATCCGTAGAATCTATTCCTGTGATTGCGATAATCTCTCCCATACCTGCTTCTTTAATTGGTGTCCATTCCAATCCAACTTTTGTGAAAAGCTCATTAACCCTACCCTGCTTTTTCTCAAAACCCTCCTTGTTTGAAACCAAAACAATTGGATCCCCTACTTTAATCTTTCCATTTGAAATTTTTCCAATGAGGTATCTTCCTAAATGCTCGTTATATTCAATACTTGTAATCTGCATTTGGAAGGATTTGTTAATATCTCCTTTTGGTGCTGGGAGGTTTGTAACAATTTCTTCTAAGATTGGAGTAAGGTCACCAGATGTAGAATTGGCGACTGTTAAATCTCCCGTTGGCATCTCTTTAAAGATTTTTCCTTCTCTTGAAATTCCATAATATACTGGGAAGTCTAATTGGTCTTCCTTAGTTGCCAATGCAAGGAAAAGGTCATTGATTTTAGAAGTTGTTTTTTCAACATTTGCTAACTTCTTATCTATCTTGTTAATGATAACCACAGGTTTTAGTCCTAGTTCTAATGCTTTTTTCAATACAAATTTTGTTTGGGGCATCGTTCCCTCTTTTGCATCTACTAATAGAAGGCAACTGTCTGCCATGTTTAGTGTTCTCTCTACCTCTCCACCGAAATCTGAGTGACCGGGTGTGTCTATTATATTTATTTTCACACCTTTATACATTATTGAGATATTTTTAGCATTGATGGTAATGCCTTTTTCTCTTTCTAGTTCACCTTTGTCTAATATCTGTGTTTGTTGCATTTCCTCTTGGTTCTCTCTAAAAAGGTGTGTTTGCTTCATGAATGCATCGACAAGGGTTGTTTTACCGTGGTCTACATGTGCGATGATTGCGATATTTCTTATATTGTTTTTCTCTTCTGACATAGCAAGTGTGCATTTTAGCACTTTTGGAATGTGAAAGGAAGAGTATATGTGGAGAGTACTTTTTAGCTTTGTGACATTATAATGAATGCTAGGGGGTTGGGATTGGGAGGTGTACTGTTTGTGGGTAAAAAGTCCCATATTAGAGGTGTTTATGGGTATCTATATAAATATGTTATAGCTCTTGCAATCGTTATAGGGTTTGTATATAATCCCAACAACGAAGGGAAGGGAGTGGTTTTCCCTGTATACCCTTTAATAATTTTTATTAATATTTTAATGAGGCTTAATAAAAAATCCTTTTGGAAGTCTTTGTACAAGATTTCCATTGTCCTATTTGTAGTAGGATATAACTTTGCCCCACCTGTTTTAGCAATAGAACAATTATCTAATATTAATAAAGAAACTCCTGATCAATCGGT
>CAZHSU010000057.1:0-2411 GCA_964535095.1 uncultured Candidatus Saccharibacteria bacterium
TTAACCTGCCTTTTTTAAGAAAAAATACAAAACTAGAACTACTACCAACAGACAACATCGTTGCCTTGGATATTGGTACAGAAATGCTAAAGGGAAACCTTTTTAGTATTAACAAATTTGGAGTCAATATTAAAAAAGTTTCCAGAATAGAGCAGCAGCAACATGCAATGAGAAGTGGGATAATTACAAACCTAGATATGGTTCTCACCAATTGCAGACTTACAATGTCAACACTCACAGATAGGCTAGAACCACAAGAATACCCAAAACATGTAGTAATGGGGATTGCAGGAGAATACATACAAGGAGTTTCCATTGTTGTAAACTACCAAAGAGATGAAAACTATGACAAAGAAGTAACAGAGAAGGAAGAGCAGAAAATACTAGAACAGATAGAGATTAAAATAGAATCTAGTGGAAAAGAAGACTTAGGAAGAAGAATTGGCCTTACAAATGAAGATATTGAGATATTGCACCTAACCAAAACAGGAATAGAAATTGGTGGGATGCCGGTAGATTCATTAATCGGATACAAAGGAAAAGATGTAAAACTCAACTACTATGCCTCTTTTGCACCAAAAACATATGTAGAGGCTCTAAAGAAAGTAGCGAGCGAACTAGAACTTAATGTCTTAGGAATAGTTTCCCAACCATTCGCAGTCGCAAGGGCCTTTGCAGGCTCTTCAAACAGAGATTTTTCAGGCATCTTCCTAGACATAGGAGGAGGAACAACAGATATTGCAATTGTGGACAAAGGAAATGTAGAAGAAACAAAAATGTTTGCATTTGGAGGAAGAACATTCACAAAAGAAATAGCCAAAATTGCAAATATAGATTACAGAGTTGCAGAACAAAGAAAAATTAAATATTCAAAGAAAGAATTAACAAAAGTCGTAGAGAGAGAAACACAGAAAATAGTATATCCCGTAGCAAGACTATGGATGAAAACATTAAAAGTCGCATTAGAGAGTTGTGATGGTATAACATCATTCCCACCACAAATTTACCTATGCGGAGGAGGATCTCTACTTCCAGAAATCAAGGAAGTAATGCTCGAATTCCCATGGAAAAAGACATTGCCATTTGCAGTAATTCCTAAAATAGAATTCTTCACACCAGAGAAATTAGATAATATCTCAGATAGCAGTAAGGAGTTAAGAAATGTCTTTGACATCACTCCTGCAGCCCTTACTAAATTTATTTATGATATGCATAGCAAAGAATTAAATGGAAGAGATTAATAAAAAAATTACAAAAATTGTTGTAGGAAAAGAGGACGAGTTGACAGATATCGTCACAGGAATCATAGATTCTACGAATCAGAGAATTTTATTAACTTTCGCAGAAGATTCAGATTTGTTAATTAGTCCTGTAAACCTAAGTGTGTTGCTAGAAACCTCCGATGAGAACGGTAAAGTCATGGTTGCTCAGATTATTAAAAACCCAACAGGAGTGAGAAATGCTAATGTAGCAAGGATAACTACAATTGAAACAACAACCCTTCCAACGGAAGATATTTGGGAGAAGGAAGAAGAAAAGAAGGCAGAAAGGCTCTCTCCAAAACCAAAGGAAGAGAAAGCTATGGTGAAAGAGCTGAGAAATGAAGATGACGGAATTAGTATTGGTAAAGATATAGCACCAGAAACGGAAGAGGTGAAAGAAATTAAAGAAGAACTTCCTCCTGTAACAGAAATAGAGAAACCTGAGGAGAAAAAGAATAATCATATCCGAATAGAGAAAGAGAGCGTTATTAGGAAGAAAGAGACCAAAGAGATGGCTGACAAAACGAAGAAAATCCTCATGGTTGTAGTTCCAGCAGTGGTAGCTCTTCTAGGATTAATTTTCTTCATATTCTACAAAACAGCACCATTTGTAAGAATTAGAATATATACAGAATCTAGAGATGTAGAGGTCGAGAAAGTTTTTACGGGAGATGAGAATATAAAAGAGATAGATTTTGAAGATTTAAAGATTCCAATTAAGACAGAAAAAGTTGAGAAAGCAAGATCTACAACAATAAAGGCGACAGGAGTGGCATATAAAGGGGAAAAGGCGAAAGGGAAAGTTGGAGTGAGTTACAAGAAAGATGAAGGTTGTACAGATGTCGAACCATTAGACCTTCCAGCAAGCACAGTATTAACGACAAGCAGTGGGAAAAATTTCAGGTTAGATAGTGCAATTTCTGTTCCTTGTTCTACAAATGCAGTAGATGCTAATATCACTGCAAATGATATTGGAGAGGACTATAACCTTGCTATCGGAGCATCCTTCTCAATTCAAGGCCATCCTAAAATTGAAGTTTCTGCAATGACTATAACCCCTGTCACAGGGGGAACAAAAGAAGAATATGCAGTATTACAATTACAAGATATTAGTGCAGGACAAGAGGAAGTGAAAAAGATTGCAATTGA
>CAZHSU010000058.1:0-2379 GCA_964535095.1 uncultured Candidatus Saccharibacteria bacterium
ATAACAAGAAGGAGGAATACAGAAGGGAGTTTATTTATTAAATTAATAAATCTCTTTTTTAATCTCATATTTATATATCGTAAACTTAACTCTACCTACTTAAAGTGTAACACTATCACCCTATCGGGTCAAGGTAATCAGAAATGGATATATAGCTATCATTATCTTCGTATAGAATGAAAAAGTAAGTGATATATAGACAATCTTCTAGGCAAACCAGCAGGTGTACTATGGGGCAAAAATGTGGTATAATTAAGTATGGAAGCAGAAAGAATACATGACACAGCTGAGCTATCTAATGAAGAGAAAATAGAGGAATTAAGAGGTAATGTAAACTACGCCATAGTTGTATTAGCAGGTGGTATAACAGAAGGATACAAACAAGAAGCAAAAATCCCTCCCCTACCTAGACTAAGACTAGATGCTGCTATTATGGAATACAATGATGTCCTTGCACTAGGTTACTCCCCTGTATTAATCCTCTCTGGTGGTGCTACTTTAAAGAATGGCACTATGACAGAAGCTGAACAGATGCGAAAGGATCTTAGAGAGAAACATAATATGGATGATGCAAGAATTCTTACTGAGAATAATTCTATTGATACTGTTACTAATGCTGAAGAATCTAAAAAGATTTTAGAAGAGTTAGGGTTTTTAGAGAGAGATGAGTATGGACATTTAAAGGAAGATAAGGATGGATTTCCAAAGATTGTAACCCTTGTTACAAGTGATTTCCATCTACCTAGATCTAAGAGATTGTTTGAGAGACATTTAGGAAGAAAGATTACCCCTCTAAGTGCTGAGAAGGTGTTGATGGAGAAAGGTGAGGAGGTGTTTATGCAGAAGGCAGAGAAGTTGATAATGGAGGAGCAGGAGGAGAATAAAGAGAAGATGGAGAACTTGAACAAGAGAGGGAGAAACTTTGCCTTACCCGGTGATACTATGGAACATCCATATGCTAGATATTCTGAGATGCTTTTGGAGAGCAAGGAATATTTGTTACTTAGGATTAAGGATATTGTTATAGAAAGTGTTTATTCTGTCCCTGGTGCTAAGGCTCTCTTGTTAGCAATAGCAGAGAAATCTAGGAGGTAGTGCTTCTGTAATATAAAAGGTATAATTATTATTAATTTAATTTATTTAATTCTTCTTCTCCTTTTGTTGTGTGGTGTAGGATATGGCTTGAGAAAAAAGGCTGTTTCTAAGAACGAAGAAATAGAGAATACTCAACAAGCAATTGAGGAAGATAATATCGTAGAAAAAGATGATGAGGAAGTTGAACAGAAAGAACATTCATTGAAATTAACAATTATTGGTCCAGAAGGAGAGACCATTTTTCCAGGTCAAGCAAGGATGTATGAGGCTCTTTTAGAAGGGAACCAGAAGTATGAGTATACGAGGCTTAGATGTAATTGGAAATTCTATTTAAATGAAAACAATGAGGAGGTATTAATTCAGGAAATGGATAATACTAGCCTTATGTCTGGTGAATCTAAGGAGGTGTGTGGATTTACTTCTACTTTCATAGAGAAGGTTGGTAAATTAAGGGTTGTTTTAAATATGACTCTACATGATGCTATTGAAGATTTGGAGAGTATTGAAGCAGAAAGAACATATATCGTTACTAAGTAGTCTTTCTTAAAATTAAATATCAAATATTATGGTTGAATCTCAGCCCACAGCAGAAGAAAGTAAAAATGAGTCGATAACGTTAGAGGGAGTAGTATCCTTAATAGAATCTTCAATACCTGATGAAATCAAAAAACTTACTGATGAGGAGTTAGTTGCAAAACAGAAAGAGTTATCTAAACTCCCATACCTCTCTCAGGAGATATTTTCTGAATTACTCTATCCTCGTGGTGAAAACGTAGGACTTAACATGGTCGATACCTATCATATTGTTGGTAGTATTTCCCCAGAATTTGAAGACTGGTCAAAGCAGTATGATAGTCGTAAAGGGAGACATGTTGCTGTAGCCAAGCAAGTAATTAATCCTACACCAGAATCTGTCGAAAAGACATTCAAAATTTCAGAGCCATGGTTCGAATCTGGAATTAGATTAAAGCAACTCTCTACCCCAGAGGGAGAACTATATTTTGTAATTGATGGTTCTCATCGTGTTGCTGGGTGTAAGTTAGCAGAACTTAAACAAATTCCTGCTTATGTTGAGAAAGTACCAGAAGCAAAATCTATTTCTACTACTGATGGTTTTCTAAAATACCAATGGGAGGAAAGAATAAAGAGGGGTTTAATTACTGGGAATATTGTGGAGGGAATAGACGAGAGTGGTGAAGTTATCTATTCCCTTAATATTGATACCCAAGTACTTCCTTGGATGTATCTTTCTAATGACAAATTTGTAGCAATGAATAAGTTCTA
>CAZHSU010000059.1:0-2377 GCA_964535095.1 uncultured Candidatus Saccharibacteria bacterium
TTGTCTTCCAGTTTTTAAGAAAATATAAATAAAGTTAAATTTAAAGCTTTAATACTTATGATTGGAACTTTTATAAAAAGAATGAGGGTAGAAAATTCACTATCTCAAACATTTGTTGCTAAGAAACTGGGTCTGTCTAGGCCAACATATATGGCAATAGAGGCTGGTAAAAGGCAAATAACAATAGAGGAGGCAACGAAAATTGCCAATCTGTTCAATCTTACATTGGAGCAGTTGGTGAATGAAGAAAAACCGATTCCTAAGATATATGTTTCTAAGGAAAAGGTAAAAAAGAAAGAAGAGAGAGAATTAAGGATTAGCATCCCTCAGAAAAATATTGAGAAATTTAAAGAGGTTTTGTTGTATATTCTTTCAAAAGTTGGAGCAAAGCCAAATGTGGGAGAAACTGTTTTGTATAAACTTCTTTATTTCATAGATTTTGACTATTACGAAAAATACGAAGAGCAACTTATTGGTGCTACATATATCAAAAATCATTTTGGCCCAACACCTGTTGAATTCAAAATACTTGTCGAAGAAATGGTTAAAAACGGAGAATTGGAGAGTATTAAAAGCAAATATTTTCAGCATGAACAGAAAAAATATCTTGCAGTGAGGCAACCAGATCTTTCCAAATTAATTAGTGCTCAGGAATTGTTACACATAAATGAGGTTCTTGATAGGCTTTCGGATAAAAATGGTAGTGAGTTGAGTGAGTATTCCCATAAGGATATACCTTGGATTATTGCAGAAGAGGGTAAGCCTATTGATTACGAGACTGTGTTTTATAGAACATCAAAGACTTCTGTAAGAAACTATGATGATGATTAACTATGAAAGCACCCCAGAATTTAATAAGGATCTTAAAGCTCTTTGTAAAAAATACAGAACTTTAAAAGAGGATATTGAAGTTCTTAAAAAGGCAGCAATTGAGTTATATCATGAGAATGGGATTAACAATGAAGCTCTTTTTCCCATTCCCAGATTTTGTACAGAAAGTATTATTTCATATAAAGTTAAGAAATTTGCTTCAAGGTCATTTAAGGGAAAGGGAGTTAAGACTGGATTGAGATTGATTTATATATACAAAAAAGATGAGAAGGAAGTCCTTTTTGTAGAAATATATTATAAAGGAGTGAAAAAGAACGAAGATAGGGAGAGATTGGGAGAATATTTTAGAGATTTTTCTTCCTAAAAATGAAAAATATTCTTAGATAGGTTATACTTTCTTTAATCAATGAAAAGTAAAAAAATAGACAAAACACATTGGATAATACAGTTCTCTACTCTCTTTCTTGTAACTTTACTCTTTCTTCTTTCCCCTAAAATATTAGATTTAACTACAATCTTCCCAAAAAACAATATAAATAACTTAGCATTAATACCCACATCACTCTCCATTTTCCTTGTTTTCTTAGCAATGTTTCTAAAAAGAAAACCTAAAAGATTCTCCAAAGAATGGCTTTTCAATGACTTCACATATTGGAATATTTTCTCTTTGGTACTTTCACTAATAGCTATTTTCCATTTCTGTAAAATGGATATGGTATACGGAATATTTACACAAATCTTTGCATATATTGCATTATTATTAGGCTATGCAAATGAACTCAGAAACGGAATGGTTAAGAAAAAGAAAGGTAAAAAGAAGTAGTATGCAATTACCGAAATTAAAGAGATACCAAAAGAAATATGATTTTTCATATGCTTTCGGTGCATATCCTGTTTTAGATCTGCTTAGATTTCAGAAAGAGAGGGTTTTGAAAGTTTTTGTAAAAACAGAAGGTTTGTCTAGTGATGGTATTTCTGAGATTTTGGATATATGTAAGAAAGAGAATATTCCTTTTGAGGAGAATACCCATTTAATTGACAAGATTGCATACAAGGAGAATACATATGTGGTTGGGGTTTTTGAGAAGTATGAGGAGGAGTTGGAGTTAGATAAGAATCATATTGTTTTGGTTAATCCTAGTAATACTGGTAATTTAGGTACAGTTATTAGAACAATGGCTGGTTTTGGTTTTAAGAATCTTGCAATTATTAAACCAGCTGTAGATATTTTTGACCCTATGGTTGTAAGGTCTACCATGGGTGCCCTGTTTAGAGTCCATTTTAAATATTTCGAGAGTATGGAGGCATATACAGGGGCTAATACAGGCCATTATATCTACCCCTTCATGCTAGATGGAGCTAAGAATATTTTGGATGTTGAATTTAAAGAGCCTTTTTCTTTCGTGCAAGGAAACGAGGGGAAGGGATTGGATGCTAGTTTTAAGGATTTGGGAGAGAGTATATATATTCCACATTCGGAAGAGATAGATTCTTTGAATCTGTCTGTGGCTACGAGTATAGGGATGTGGGAGTATGCAAGGAGGAA
>CAZHSU010000060.1:0-2358 GCA_964535095.1 uncultured Candidatus Saccharibacteria bacterium
TCTATGCTATAATCACACTTGTTTGATTAGATTTAAACGAAATAATCGCCTCGTATCCATATTAGGTTAAATATTTTTATTTTCGGTTACCTCTATAAAACTGAAAATAAAATATTAATAAACATAATCATGGAAAATAATTCCAGGAATAATTACGGTAGATATTACCGTTCAAGAAGAAGACCTTCATACAGAAGTTCCTCGTACAGTAGTACTAGGAAAGGTGGAGGATATAACAAAAAGGGAAGTACGATTAATGTCAGTCAGCTAATAGCGAAGGCTGTGTATGAGGACTTACCAAGTATTTATGTATTAGATCATACCCTACTTGAGTTTGACTTAGCCAAAGAGTTAAAGAAGAACATTGAGTATAAGAAATATACATCTCCTACAAAGATACAGTATGAAGCAATACCTCAGATATTAAATGGTAAAGATATCTTAGGATTAGCTAGTACAGGAGCAGGTAAGACTGCTGCATTTCTAATCCCTATGATAAATAAAGCCATTAGAGATGATTCTCAGAGATTCCTCATCATTGAACCTACAAGAGAATTAGCAATGCAAATACAAGATGAATTTATGCAATTGGCGAGGAATACTGGTCTTAGATCTGTACTAATTATTGGTGGTAATAGTATGAGAACACAGATGGGGATACTGAAAAGAGATCCTCAATTTGTAATTGCTACACCCGGTAGATTGAAAGATTTGACAGAGAGAAAAGCAATTAACCTACTAAGCATTAATAATGTAATATTAGATGAGGTAGATAGGATGCTTGATATGGGCTTTATTAATGATATTAAATTCATTACATCGAAGCTTAATGAGGAGAAACAATCTCTTTTCTTTTCAGCAACAATGAATCGTAAGTCTGAGGAGATAGCTAATACTCTTCTTAAAGATCCAGTGAAGATTGAAGTAGAGAAAATAGAAGCTGGTAAGAATGTAGATCAAGACATTATTAAACTCAAAGAGGGAGATAATAAGTTCGATGTTCTTTGTGAGCATATTAATAAGAAGGAGTTTAAGAAAGTCTTAATCTTTACACGTACTAAGAGACAGGCTGAGACTCTTTCAAGGAAATTGTTGGATAAGGGTGTTAGAGTTAATGCTCTTCATGGAGATAAGAGACAGACACAGAGAAGTAGGATAATTAATGACTTTAAGAAAGATTATTTGAATATACTAATCGCTACGGATGTTGCATCGAGAGGTTTAGATGTTAATAATATTAGTCATGTAATTAATTATGACATTCCAGAAAACTATGATGATTATATTCATAGGGTTGGAAGAACTGGAAGAGCAGGAAAGAAAGGATATGCTCTTACATTTGTGGAATAATCTCTGCTTGTGATACTTTTATAGATAGTATATTGTGTAGTGTGATTTAAAATTAGTAAATATTAATATGGGAAGATTTGAGAGAGGAAATCGAGGTTACTCTGGTGGTAGATCTGATAGAAGGAAGTCAACGACAACTATGTATTCTGCTGTTTGTGATAAGTGTGGAAAAGATTGTAAGGTTCCTTTTAAACCAAGTTCTGACAAACCTATTTATTGTAGTAATTGTTTTGAGAAAGATGGTAGTAGAAGCTCAGATAGATTTGAGAGAAGAGGTGGAAGGGATAGACAGAGAGGTGGTGGTGATAGAGAGATGTACTCTGCTGTTTGTGATAATTGTGGTAATGAGGCTAGGATACCTTTTAAACCAAGTTCGGATAAGCCCATTTATTGTAGTAAGTGCTATGAGCAGAGGGGTGATTCTAATAGAGGTGAGAGAAAGAGTAGTTGTTCTTGTAATGGACAGATTGAGAAGCTTGATACCATTATTGTGAAATTGGATAGAATTCTTTTAGCTTTAGAGGGGAAAAATATTCCTGAGGTTGAGAAGAAGGTTGTTAAAGAGAAAGCAGTTAAGAAGGAAGCTGTTGTTAAGGAGAAGGCTGTTAAGAAAGAGAGTGTTGCTAAAAAGAAGGCAGTTAAAAAGGAAAAGGCTACTAAGAAGAAGTAATTCTTTTAATAGGCACATAAGAAAAAAGGAGGGTATATACCCTCCTTTTCTTTTGTAACTACTATTTAAGATTACTCTTCAATTAGTGTGATATTGATTGCGTTTAATCCTTTTTGTGTTTCTTCAACATCGAAGGTTACGACATCACCAACTTTTAGTTTTCTAATAGCAAGGTCACCTTCTAAAGAGTTTTCGTGATAGAAAACATCTTTATCTGCTCCTTCTCTAGTTATGAAACCAAAGCCTTTATCTGTTACAGTTTTTACTGTTCCTTTTTCCATGATAAATATGGTTTAAATAAGTTAAGCTAATAGATTACTACGAAATTACTTTTTTGG
>CAZHSU010000061.1:0-2137 GCA_964535095.1 uncultured Candidatus Saccharibacteria bacterium
GCTCCCCTAAATTTGTAAATTGCCTGATCATCATCACCAACAACAGTTAACAATGGACCATTTTTCCTCTCCTCCTTAGTTTCCCCTTTCAGAATATTTACCAAAACATTCTGGGTATAGTTTGTATCCTGAAACTCATCTACAAGAATATATTTAAACCTCTTCCTCTGCTTCTCCAAAACATTCTTCCTCTGCCTGAAAAGTCCAATTGTGAGTAAAATTAAATCTCCGAAATCTAAGCGTGAATTTTCTATCTTCAATTCCGTATACTTTTTGTATGCTTGGGCTAATTCCATTGTTTTAACAGCCTCTTCTTTATCCTTCAGTCCTTTTGCATACTTGGTATATTCCTCCGGAGACAGATCTTCATCTTGCAATCTACTTATGTGTGAAAGGAAATCGTTAAGAAATTTAGTAGGATTACCCTTAGGAAGAAGTGTCTTAAATTCTAAATCGTATAGATGCCTTCGTAGAAAGATATATGACTGGCTTTTACTCATCAACGAATACCCTCCATCTAACCCAATATTATATCCTTCTTCTCGCAGAATCTTGTCACAGAAAGAATGGAAAGTCGAGATAACCGGTTCATCATATCCATACTCCATCTCCATATCTATTCTAGCCTGCATCTCCTCTGCTGCTTTCTCCATGAAGGTTAGAGCCAAAATTTCAGATGGCTTTGCCCATTCATTTTTAATAATGTGTAATATTCTTTGGGTAATAACGGCTGTTTTTCCTGTTCCTGCACCCGCAATGATTAACAAATCCTCATCTTTGAGCTCAACTGCCCTCTTCTGATTTGCATTTAATCTAATCTGTGACATTATTTAAGGGTAAGTAATAATATGGTTAAATATATTATCACTCCCAGAATTAGACCAATTGCAAGAACAGTAAGAAGCTTCGGGTTTGGAAGTTTCTCTATAATTTCCCGAACTTTTTTGTTTTTAATTTTTACCATGTTTGTGTTAATAAAATTATTTTGCTAATTCTTTCAGCTTAGCAACCTCTGCCGGAATTGTTTTGTCGCTTTTTAGTGCAGGTGTTTCCAAAATAAAAGGAATATTCTTAAATTTTGGTTCACGAAGTAAGTTTGAAATTGTCTTTTCACCAAGTTTTCCTTCTCCCAAATTTGCATGTCTATCTTTGTTACTCCCACATTCGACCATTGAGTCGTTTAGGTGTATTGCTTTAATGTTTTCAATACCCACCTCCCTATCCAATTCTTCCACAACACCCTTTTGATTATTGACCCAGTCATATCCAGAAGCGAATGTATGCTCCGTGTCCATAACAAACCCCACCCTCTTTTTATCTTTCACTCCCTCTCTCATTGTTTTAAGCTCTACAAAACTTCTTCCCAAATTCCCACCTGTACCAGCAGTTGTTTCAATTAGCAATTTTTGATTTCCCTCCACCTCATCTAGAACCCATTGGATTCCGTAAGATATCCTTTCTAAACTCTCTTCATACCCCAATTCTTTTTGAGAACCCGGATGGAAACAAACTCCTAATACCTCACTGTCGATTTTTCTCTCTTTAATTCCATTTGCAACCCTCTCTGCGAAATCTAGATATACTACTAAACCCATTTTTCCCAAATGGAATAGCTGTTTGTCTTCTCTTGCTAGGTTTGTAAGATATATTCCATGAAGGAGAATTTTTTTTATATTGGATTTCTCTAATTCGTCCAAGAAAGCATCTACATCTTCTTGAGCAATTAGCTTAGTTGCCCATCTCATCGGAGTTGTTGGCATCATTTGGATACTGTTCACTCCAAACTTTTCCCCATTCTTGATAGAGTTTTGTATACCACCAGATGATGATACATGGATACCTAAATACATATTACCTATTTTACCACAACAGCCCCCACTACAGACCAGGTCTGTACATTTACCCTTATGCCAAGAGTATTTTCCTTAGTTTTTCATCGAATTTTAATATCACTATGAGTATCTTATGGAAAAATCTCCTCTTTTAAAGTATAATCCCTTTATCATATGGAGAGGTGCCTGAGTGGCCGAAAGGAACTCACTGCTAACGAGTCGTGGGCCCAAAAGCCCACCGAGGGTTCGAATCCCTCCCTCTCCGTATATACTGCCTCTGTTTAGTTTTCAACTCTTGTTAATGG
>CAZHSU010000062.1:0-2041 GCA_964535095.1 uncultured Candidatus Saccharibacteria bacterium
AAACTAACTAAATTGTCATTTTAAGGCTGTGAATTATTCTCCGTTTACTGAGTGGTTAATTCAGAATGGATTATCCAAAGATACTTTGGAATTGCTTGTTGCAATCACCATTGTTGCCACTATTGTTAGTATTTTTAGATATATTTTTGGGACTAAGAGCTATGGCATTTATGCCCCCATTATCCTTGCCATTGCCTACTCCTTTACTGGATTGAAATATGGGCTAGCAATTACCTTTGTCGTTATTGGGGTATCCCTCATCTCCTACTCTGTTCTGAAGAAAATTAGAATGCACTATATTACAAGAATCGCAATTAACTACTGCCTTCTCGCAATTGCACTCATCGGATTCATTATTGCTATTAAGAAATATGGCCTTGGGCTAGAAAATATCTCCAATGTACCAGCCCTTGCACTCATCTCCATTGCAGTCCTTTCGGACTTCTTCATCAAGCAATTCATGCAGAAAAACCTCAAATCTTCCATAACCTCACTCTTTAGTACTGTAGCTATCTCCACAGTTGGCTGGCTAATAATTACCAGAGACTATATTTCCGACTATGCAATTAACAACCTCTGGATTATCCTCGTACTCATTGTAGTAAACCTCCTCATTGGACAATTCAAAGGATTGAGACTTAAAGATTTGTTTAGATTTAGATCAGTTCTGAAAGAGAAAGATGATGATTCAAAGAAGTAAGTACAAGGATATTTTAGGATTAAACAGAAGAAATCAGGAGTATGTAAGGCCATACAACAGTCCTTCCGCCAAGAGACTTGCAGATAATAAGATAATGACAAAGAAGGTACTTGCTAAAGAAGGAATTAAAACACCAGAAGTGTACAAACTAATAAGGACAAAGGAGCAACTTAAGTTCCTAGATATAGGTTCATTACCAAAAAGTTTTGTAATTAAGCCAAATCAAGGGACTGGCGGGAATGGTATCCTTGTTTTCTACGGAAAGAAAAAAGGAGAAGAAGGATGGATTAGACCAAATGGTACAGTGATGTCTAAAAATGACATGCTCCTCCATATTGAAAATATCCTTGATGGCAGATTCTCAATGGGAAACAGAAAAGATATTGCCATTATTGAAGAAAGAGTTAAAACAGACCCATTGCTAAAACAATATTCGTATAAAGGAGTGCCAGATATCAGAGTTATCTGCTTTAATGGTGTACCCATTATGGCAATGACTAGAATCCCAACCAGAAGATCTGACGGTACAGCAAATCTACACTCTGGTGCTATATGTGCAGGGATAGATATCGCAACAGGGATTACAACTCACGCAATGCAGATGAACACCTCTTCCCCTATCAGCGATACATATGAAGATATTGAAATGACAACAGACCTCAGAGAGAACAAGCCATTAAGAGGAATACATATACCAGATTGGGATAATATTCTTAAAATAGCACTCAAATGCCAGAGAGTGTCAAAACTTGGATATATTGGTGTAGACATCGCACTAGATGCAGAGCATGGCCCCATTGTATTTGAACTCAATGCTAGACCAGGCCTTGGTATCCAAGTTGCAAACAAAGCAGGATTAAGATGGAGATTGGAGAAAGTAAAGGATGTCGAGGTGCAGAGTATAAAGAGAGGGATAAGGGTAGCAAAAAGTATATTCGGAGGAGAAGTTGAAGAGAGCATTGAAGAAATTAGTGGACGAAAGGTTGTGAACATCAACGAGAAAATACTTGTGTATTATAGAAATGTAAGCAAAAAAAGCAGACAGAAGAGGGAGAGCGCTAATGCCTTCATGGATACTGGAGTTATCACATCAAGGATCTCAGAGACCCTCGCCAACCGTATCGGCTTCCTAGGCATTACCAGATATTTTAACAATCTAGATATTCCCAAAAAATTCTCCACCCTGAAAGAAGCACAGGAATATATAGATGAAAATGAACAGATGCTCACACTTGGAGATGGAATAAAAAGAGTCGCTAAAATTGTAGATGATGGAGAAATTAAAATAAGACCCGTTGTTGAAATCAGAGTTAAAATAGCAGGAGAAGAAAAGGAAATGGA
>CAZHSU010000063.1:0-2031 GCA_964535095.1 uncultured Candidatus Saccharibacteria bacterium
GGAATCCAACCAAAGAAAAGAATAGCAAAACCAAGACCTGTGCTAATAAAGAAATCTCTAGGAGAAGAAGTAATCTTCTTTGTAATACTCAAACTCTTCACAGGAGCCATGAAAAGAATCAAAGCACCAGCTGCAAACATACCTACTAGACCAATCAAAGCAGAAGAAAATCTTGTCCACAGAGCATTAACATTCCCAATATCCAATTCCTTCTTCTCCAAATCAACTCCTTGCTCCTTAGCAATCTTCACAATATCTTCCTTAGTATAAATATTCTTCCCAATTTTAGTTTCGTTAACATCAGATTCTGAAGCATTAATAATCAATTCTCCACCAATATTCGAATCTATTGTAGATGTCTCTGCGAAAACTCTTGCATCTTCTCCAACATTTCCACTTATAACATTAGAACGAGCAAAGACTAATAAATCCTTAGCAGTATTAGAAGAATTCTTATGTATATTTGCAAAAGTAATTGTATTTCCATCTACGATTCCCTTTACAAAAGTATTATTTCCTAACAGAATTAAATTTCCACCAATTCTGGTATTCTCCAAAATCTCTACGGAATTACCAAAGATATATGCATCTCCATCAACTAGAGCTTGAATAGTAATATCGTTACCAAACACAGCAAGATCTCCTTTAATAATTCCTTTTACATCTATAGTACTGTTAATGATATATAGATTCTCATAGATAATGGAATCTTCCTTTATAGTTCCTTTTTCAAAGTTAAACTGTGCAGCCTCACTCTGTGTAGGTAATCCAATACCTAATATCAGCAGTGCTAGAATAGGGGATAGTAATATTGAGAAAAATTTCTTCATACCCATATATTTATTAAATTATTTATCTATAATATTTTAACATGTATTTGTTGTTTTGGTAAGTAATTAAGGTATAATGGGGAGATGAAAATTTTAATAGTAATAGTTAATTACAATGGTAAGCATCTCCTTGAGAAGAACCTTGGTTCTGTTGTAGATAATGGATATAAAGATTTTGATATTGTTGTTGTAGATAATGCTTCCATCGATGATAGTGTGAAGTATCTTAAAGAGAAATTCCCTACTGTAAAAGTTGTAAAAAGTGAGGATAATTTAGGTTTTGGTAGAGGGAATAATCTTGGTATTGAGAAATATCCAGACTATGATGCATATTTTCTACTTAATAATGATGTATCTGTTCCTAAGGGCTTCATGGATAATTTGGTAAAAGTATTGGAAAGCGATGAGAAGATAGGAGCGGTTGGTCCTAAGGTTCTGTATTCTAAAAAGAAGAAAGATGAGAATGGTGTAGAGAAGTATGTTATCAATGCAGCAGGTATAGATGTAGATGAGCATTCTATGGCATATGATAGATATGATAAGGAAGAGGATAATCCTAAATATGATGTGGTAGAAGAGATAGATGCAATTATGGGAGGGGCATTTTTGGTAAAGAGAGAGGTTTTTGAGAAAGTTAATGGCTTTAATCCTAAAATGTTCTTGTATTATGAAGATATAGATCTTTCATTAAGAATAAGGGATTTGGGGTATAAGCTGTACTATGTTGGCACTTCACATGTATATCATGACCATATGGCATCTTCTAAGAAGTTAGGAATGAGGAGAAGAAATATTATGAATATGCAGAATAGATTTAGAAGTCTCAAAAGCAGAAAAGGGCTATGGGTAGCAATTAAGGAGACAATCTGGTATCTTTATAACTGGACTTTATGGAAAATGATATACTCCAAAAAGATAACTTTAAAAGAATATCTTAAAAGCAAAGTATGAGTTCAAATGATTTAGATCTGTACAAACAATTTGTAAAGACGACATTTAAGATGAGGTATAAGGACTCAATCCTTGGTTTTCTTTGGGTTCTTCTAAAACCTTTCTTCCTCTTCATGATTCTCTTTATGATTTTCTCACATACTTCAGCAGCAGCTAGTGGATTAACTTCTCAGCAATATGCAGTTTATCTCCTCTCTGGCTTGATTGTTTATACATTCTTCAATGAGGGAATGATTTGGGGAATGGGTTC
>CAZHSU010000064.1:0-2014 GCA_964535095.1 uncultured Candidatus Saccharibacteria bacterium
CTATTTCATTAATTTTATTAACGACCCTTTTCATAAAGCCTGCTCCTGTGAAAGACCCAACATGCGGATCTGAGATTAGAACAAATTTAGCTTTGAACCCTACATCTATATCTGTTGTTTGCACCTTTATTATGTTTGGTTCAATTACTCTTACATATGGATATATTATGAAAGCCAGAGTGAAGAGAATGTATATAATGCCAAGAATTTTCTTTTTGAGAAGTTTTCCTTTGTTCTTTATTCCCCAAATAATTAAGGGAATGAAGAAGGGAACTAGGAGGTATGTGAGATAATTTATTATTGTAAATGCCATAGAAGTATCTCCTCAAAGCTATTTTAAGGAAATCGGGGAGACAGGACTTGAACCTGCGGCCTCTGCGTCCCAAACGCAGCGTTCTAGCCATCTGAACTACTCCCCGATTGATTGCAATTCTATCATAAATAAATAAAAAAGGGGAGATGTCTCCCCCTTTTTAAAATCATGCAATATCTATTGAACATAACCCATTAACTTTAAAGCTAAACCTGACACTCCAGGGACATCAAATCTCTCTCCCTTATATGCTTTTATCATTCCAACAAGTGTAATTATTGCAGTTAATAAACCAATGAACGGAGCAAGTACCCATCCTATAACAGGAATAAGTGTTACTAACCCAAGTAATGCAACTATAGTAGATTGAGCAGCAGAATATCTTACAAATGTATCCTTCTTCTCAATAAAAAGCATAATTACACCAACAATGAAAATCCATGATACCATTGCTAGTACCTTATTCTCCTCATTGAACTTGATATCATCTAAGGAGTAGACTCTTTTGGCTGTTTTTTCTTCGGCCATTTAAGTAGAATAATAAATTAATATTCAATTATATTATCCTTCCTCATACGATGCAACATACCCCACTATAAGTACTTGTATTTTTTAAGATAGGGGGTATACTAGGTATATACCTAATTTAAACCTAAGCAAATATGGATGGTATACTCACAAAGAAGCAAGAAGATGTTTTGAGGATAATTAAGAGGTGCTATTTGGAGAAGGGGTACGCACCTTCTTTAAATGAACTTAAAGATGAACTTGGTATTACAACTAAACGTGGAGTGGTTGTCCATCTAGATGCACTGGAGAGGAAAGGATATATTTTTAGGACTAGTAAGCCTAGGGGTATACATATGGTTGAAGATGATGAGCAGATAGTATACGATTATCTTGTCGGAGTCCCAATTCTGGGATATGCAAATGCAGGATTACCAATGGTTAGTGCTGAAGAAGAAAATATTGGGGTTTTGAAAATAGATAAAAATATTTTAGGAAGAAAGAGAGATCTCTTTTCATTAATAATCAAAGGTGATTCCATGGATTTAGCAAGCATAGATGGAGAAACTTTATCTAATGGTAAGTATATTATTGTAGAGAAAGATGCAGATTTTGTAGAAGGGGATATTGTAGTTGCAGTAATAGATAATTGTGCAACTATTAAAAGGTTTAAGAGAGGGAAAGAGATGATTGTCCTTTATCCAGATTCGAGTAATCCAGCAAACACCCCAATTTATATTGATCGCAATACGGATATTTTGATAAATGGAAAAGTTGTAAAGGTTTTAGACAATCCTTCTATCTAATGTAGCTATTTTTTATATTCTTTTTTGCCAAACTAAGAATTTTCTTTAACTCCTGTTCTGTGAATGAATTAGAATTGTCCAATTTAGGATCAAGGGTTTTTCCAGATCTAAAATTCTGAATATAATATTTTTTTGCTCCTGCAATTGGTATTGTTATAGCATCACCATCTTCTATTTCGTGAATGCCTTTTACATATGTTGTTCTGAATTCATAATCCAACCCAGAATTCATTATTAATTCAATAGATTCCTCTATTTTTTTTGAAGCCCTCATATCCCCGCTAAAGGCATTGTAATTCTTAAGTGGGCACTTTATATCCATAGCAATGTAGTCTAAATGACCACCTTTAATAATTTTGGATAATTTTTTAGGATAGAGACCATTCGT
>CAZHSU010000065.1:0-1981 GCA_964535095.1 uncultured Candidatus Saccharibacteria bacterium
AGGGTATGGCAATAGGGGATGGTGCTACTGCTATGTCTAGTTGGAAGGATATTGTATTCTCTGATATTTCTGAAACGGAGAAAGAGGATATTAGAAATAATCTACTAAGATATTGTGAGTTAGATACATTAGCGATGGTTAGAATATATGAGTTTTTGGTACGAAATTCCTAAAGGATTGTAAATGAAATGGTATGCAACTTAAACATATCCTTGTCTTTAATAGAAAACAGGAATAAAATAAAAGAATAATGGGTGTGATTTTATAAGATAAGAAGATACTTACATGGAACAATTAATATTGGAATTTCCAACTTATAGAAGGGAAAAAGATGCAAAAGCATATATTAATGAGTTAAAAAGTTCTAATTCTAAATTTAATGGATGTGATGATTTAGAAAAATTTAAAGATTATCGAGAATGGGTTGACAGAGTTGTCGATTGGAATAAAGGAATAAACTTACCAAGTGACTATGCACAAGCTATCACGTATTTTGTAGTTAGAGTTAAAGATAACAAACTTATAGGTATGGTAAATATTAGATACGGAGTAACAGAAGAAAATATTAAGAAAGGTGTGGGCCATATTGGTAGTGGAGTTAGACCTACTGAAAGAAGTAAGGGATATGGAACTGAGATTTTAAAACTATGTTTAGAAGAGTGCAAAAAGTATAATTTACCAGAAATTCATTTGAATGTTAATAATGAAAATATTAGTGCTATTAGAACTATAGAGAAAAATAAAGGTAAATTAAATAAGGAAATTACAATGGACAATGGGGAAATACTTCTTAATTATATAATAGAGAATAATTGATACTTTGGATACGTCCTTCGATTTTTAGGCATTTATATGAATGAGAGAAAGAAAGTAGTCACAGATTCTTAGATCTGTTAATTATAAAAAGTTGACAGATAAACACTTTTATTGTATAAAGGACCTACATTTATTAGTTGTTATATCTATTAGAGGAAATGCAAGAAGATAATTGGTCGCCTTTATGCAAGACACCAAATCTTAATGGAAATAAAAGTAAAACAATAGGTATTATAACAACGTCGAGCCCTATTGATAAATTACCTAAAGAACAAATAGAAAAAGCATATTCCTATCTTCAAAATAAGGGTTGGCTTATTAGAGAGTCTCCCATTTGTAGGAAAAGGGTTGGGTATCTTTCTGGAAGTATAGAGGAAAGAGTTAAATGTCTGCACGATTTTATCACTGATAAGAATATTGATATAGTTATGTCCTTTTGGGGTGGTACGAATACTAATCAATTATTACCTTATCTTGATTATGAACTAATAAAAAAGAACCCTAAAATATATGTTGGTTATTCAGATGCATCTGCATTACTGTTAGCTATCACTAAGAAGACCAATCTTGTTACATACCATGGTCCAGCAGCAATCACATATTCGAAACCTGATTTAATGGAATACTGTTATGAATATTTCGAGAAAGCTATAAAGGGAGGCGAGTGGAGTATAGAAGAGCCAAAAAGGTATGCAGATGATTTATATTTTCTTCGCAAAGAAGATGCAGATAGAAGAATCTTTAAAAAGAATGAAGGCATAAGGGTATTCAGAAGCGGAAGTTGCGATGGAGAAGTTTTAGTTTCCAATTTGCAAACGCTTTTGGTATTAACAGGAACAGAATATTTTCCTTCTTTAAAAAACAAAGTCTTATTTGTTGAGGAAGCTGAGGAGGAACAAATACCAATGATACACAGGTTTTTTACGCAATTGTCTTTGCTTAAGGATTTTAAAGATGTTAAAGGTTTGGTTGTTGGTAAATTTATGGATTATTCTAGAGTTTCTCAAGATAGTCTGGAGATGATTTTGGAGGAGGTTTCAACAAGATTTAAAGGGCCATTAATCTATAATGCTTCTTTTGGGCATACAGATCCAATTTTTACAATTCCCAATGGAGCTAGAGTTAAAATAAATTCAAATTATAAGAGAAAGATTAAGTTCTATTA
>CAZHSU010000066.1:0-1933 GCA_964535095.1 uncultured Candidatus Saccharibacteria bacterium
TTAATTTAATTAATTTATTCTTCTATGAAGACAAAAAGATATGAGGGTTTCTCCCTTATCGAGATCTTAGTAGTCGTAGCATTGATCATTATTCTTGCTACCATTACTATCGTTGCTATCAATCCTGGAAAGAACTTCCAAGATGCTAGAAATGCACAGAGATCTTCAGATGTAAACAGTATCCTAAATGCTGTTACACAGTACACCACAAAGGGAGCACTTTTGACCGCCCTTGGTACGATCGCAACTTGCGAGGATGTGCCAGCAGGAACCCCTATTGGAACTGGAGATGGGAATGTAAACCTTACTCCTCTAACAACAGGAGAGCATGATTACATGGTCTCAATTCCTATGGATCCTCAGGGAGGAACAGCAGAGAATACAGGCTATACCATCTGTACAATAGGAACGAGAGTTCAGATTGCAGCACCAGGTGCAGAAGGTGGAAAGATAATCTCAGTAAGAAGATAGTTCTTACTAAATAGGCTCGAAAATATTTAAAGTGAATATCAGATAGCTCTTCGCTGTCCCAGAGTTATGATTGAATTATTGCAACTACTAGATGAAGTACTAAAGAAGAAGCTGAATATCTCAGACTTTTTAGATGCTTTAACTGTAGATGCTCTGAGAAAGAGGGCTTCTGATATTCACATAGAGTCTAAAGAAGACGGAATACTCCTAGTAAGATATAGAATAGATGGTGTCCTAAGAGATATAATCACCATCGGCCCAGAACTAAAAGAAAGCCTCCTATTCATTATAAAAGTAAGAGCAAAATTAAGAACAGACATCCACCTCGCACCTCAAGATGGTAAAATCCCCTTCCTCATTAAAAAAGAACTCCTAGACAAGAAGGAAGAGAAGATTGAGGAAGAAACAGAAGAGGTAGTAAAAGAGGAAACAAAGGAAGAAAGCAAGGAACAAGAAGAAATTGTCGAAGAGAAAGAGTTAAATAGATTAGCAAAGTATAAAAACAAGGAACAAGGCTCATACAATGTAGATGCTAGAGTTTCAATACTACCTGTAACCTTCGGAGAAAAAGTCGTAATTAGGTTACTCACACAGGCAAATAGATCATATTCATTGACAGACTTAGGATTCGATGATGATGATTTAGAAAAGTTAGAAAGTGCATACAGAGACCCATATGGCCTAATCCTCATCACAGGTCCAACGGGAAGTGGTAAAACAACAACCCTCTATTCCATTCTCAAAATCCTAAACACAAAAGAGGTAAACATTACAACTATTGAGGATCCAGTCGAATACAGTATTGCAGGTGTAAACCATATTCAGATTAATACAAAAAGTAACCTAACATTCGCAACTGGACTTCGATCCATTCTACGCCAAGATCCAAATGTCATCATGGTTGGAGAGATTAGAGACACAGAAACAGCGAGAATTACTGTAAACTCTGCTCTTACAGGACACTTAGTCCTCTCCACTTTACATGCTAACGACTCAACAAGTGCAGTACCAAGATTAATAGATATGGGAATAGAACCATTCTTAGTTGCATCTACATTAAATATTGTTGTAGCACAAAGACTCGCAAGAAAACTCTGTCCACATTGTAAAAAAGTATATTCTGGCAAAACCAATGAAGAACATAAAAATATGCTCTCCCTAAGACCAGATATCGCCAAATACCTAAAACCAGATGACAAACTATACAAAGCTGTTGGCTGTGAAGAATGTGGAAATACAGGATACTCAGGAAGAATTGGTATTTACGAAGTACTCAAAATAGATAAAAAGCTTAGAGATGCAATTATTACAAACCCAACAATGGATAATATCCTTGCAGTTGCAAAAAAGAACGGACTAAAGCTAATGGTCGAAGATGCGATAAAGAAACTAAAGAGAGGAGATATAGATCTCAAAGAATTAATTAAAGTAATTGCAATTAAAGACTAATGGAAGAGGAAAA
>CAZHSU010000067.1:0-1820 GCA_964535095.1 uncultured Candidatus Saccharibacteria bacterium
GCAATTGCATGGCATACTGCCAATGCTTTGGGTTTGAAAGATGCACAGAGAGTGACATTCCACGAAATTACAGAATCTGCAATAAAAGAGGCAATTACAAAACCAAACAAAATAGATATAGATCTTGTAGATGCACAGAAAGCTAGACGAGTGTTGGATAGATTGGTAGGATACAAACTTTCAGAATTATTATGGAAGAAAATTTGGTATGGACTTTCAGCAGGTAGGGTCCAATCTGTTGCTTTGAGATTAATTGTAGAAAAAGAGGAGGAGAGGGAGGCTTTTAATTCTGAGGAATATTGGGAGGTAAAAGTGATATTGAAAGATGGGGAGGAGCATCTTCTTGAAGCAAAACTCCAGAAGAAAGATGGCAAGAAATATATTCCTAAAAAGGAAGAAGAGGTGACGGATTTTCAGAAAAAGATTGGAAATAGCAAGTTTGTAGTTAAAGATGTTATTAAAAAGCAGGTAAGCAAGCATGCATATCCACCATATACAACATCTACTCTTCAGCAGTCTGCATACAACACTCTTGGCTTTACTTCAAAAAGAACAATGAGTGTTGCACAGATTTTGTATCAGGCTGGATATATTACATACATGAGAACAGATTCGACAACTTTGAGTAAGAAAGCAATAGATAGTATTAGAAAGTTTGTGCAGGAGAAATATGGGAAGGAATATATTCCAGAAAAGCCAAATTTCTATAAAACGAAATCTAAGAATGCACAGGAGGCACATGAGGCAATTAGGCCAACAGATTTCTATATGGATTCTGGAAAGATTGGTCAGGAGCTTGGAGATACTGCAAAGAAATTGTACGATTTAATCTGGAAGAGGGCAGTTTCTAGCCAGATGTCCAATAAGAAGGTGGAAGTTTTGACTGTCTCAGTTGTTCCAAAAGATTTGAAAGAACCGGAGTATCTTTTTGTAATGGGTGGAGAGAGAGTTCTCTTCGATGGTTTTAGAAAGGTTTTGTATATTAAATCTTCAGAGGAGGATTTGCAGGAAATCTATGCAATGGAGAAAGGGCAGGAGTTGGATAAGGAGAAGTTTGTGAATGAACAGAAATTTACTCAACCACCAGCGAGATATACTGAGGCTTCATTGATTAAAAAGCTAGAACTCCTTGGAATTGGGAGACCATCTACATATGCCGCCATTATTTCTACAATTTTGGCAAGAGGCTATGTGATTAAAGATGCCAAAGCACTTCTTCCTTCGGATGTGGGAAGATTGGTGACAAATTTCTTGAGGAATAATTTTGCAAGATTGGTAGATTACACATATACA
Organism: uncultured Candidatus Saccharibacteria bacterium; assembly: GCA_964535095.1. GTDB lineage: Bacteria > Patescibacteriota > Dojkabacteria > SC72 > SC72 > UBA5232. The sequence continues at coordinate 1,294 of CAZHSU010000067.1, forward strand.
GCAAGTGTTGAGGATTCCCTAGATGCTATTTCTTTGGGAAAGAAGAAATATCTTCCTGTGATAGATGAGGAGTATAAGATGCTTGTTAGTGGAATTGAGAAAGCAGAGAAAGAGGTGAAAAAGGAAGATGTGGTAATCCTTGGAAAGTCTGAGGAGAAATGTCCAGAGTGTGGTGCCGAGATGGTGGTGAGAGTTGGTAGATATGGGAAGTTTTTGAGTTGTTCTAGATTCCCTGAATGTAAGGGAATGAAGGATCTTTCAGGAAATGAGGAGGCTTTGGATTTTGAGAAATATGCGAAACCAGAGAAATGTCCTAAGTGTGGAGGTGGTTTGGTTTTGAAACATGGAAAGTATGGTCAGTTCTGGGCTTGTGAGAGATATCCTGAGTGTAAGGGTGTTGTACCATTATTATTGAATGAGAAGTGTCCAGAGTGTGGGCATCATTTGGTGGAGAGAAGGAGTAAGTGGGGAAGGAAGTTTATTGGTTGTAGCAATTATCCAGATTGTAGGTATATTAAGAATGCATA
>CAZHSU010000068.1:0-1813 GCA_964535095.1 uncultured Candidatus Saccharibacteria bacterium
AAAACTAACTTTTACTAAATATCCATCCTCTTCCCAACTCATTAATGTTCCTTCTAGAGCATAATTAGGCTTATCTTTATACAAAGCTACATACTTAAACAATAACACACCAAACTCATCTACATCATCTTTACCATCATCATCCTGATCTCCACTATCTATCACTGTATAGTACTTAGTATACTCTGTCTGTCCCCCCAACTGATTAAGTAAACCATATGAATTCTCATGCTCTACAAACATACTATCCTCCTCAAAAAGATCTGGGAATGTACCAAAATATTTATTCTCTTTTGTAAACTCATCATTAGGTAGATATACCTGTACATATGCAGTATTGTCATCTTCCGCTCCATAATGGGCAGCACTTACTCTGTACTTCCCTATATACCCTTTTACCATACTTGAGCTACTATAATCCTCATCATACGGTTTATCAAAGAGTTTAGTGTAGTAGTCCAAGAGTTCTTCCTGAGTAGCATCTGTAAGAAAAACAACATTGTAATAGATGAAGTTAGTATTTTCAAAATATGAAGTATTTCTGGGATCAAAGTTTATATAATATTTACTTGATTCCACCCTTGTTATTTTATACAAAGGTACTTCTTTTAGAGGGTATGTATCTAATAGATAATCAATTTCAGAACTATTTAGACTTTCCGCCTTCTTTCCCCCTGTTCCTTCAGAACCTTTGTTAGATTTCATGTAAAAGAAAACTAGAGCGAGAACTAATAGTAATATTACTACTCCTATTATTATCTTTGTTCTGTTTTTCATTTTTTATATAATGAACTTATTCCTTAATTATATTATATTCCTATACATATTTGCCATACCCTGTCGATTCTTCTATAACTCCACCACCAACTACATAATCTCCATTATAGAAAACTACAGATTGACCAGGTGTTATCGCTCTCTGTGGTGTATCAAAAATAACTTCCACCCTATCACCTCCCATTGGTTTAACAGTACAACCTACCTCTCTTGAAGCAGACCTAATCTTTGCAGTAACTTTAATTTCTTTATCCAAATTATCAAACATAATCCAATTAAGATCCTTAGCTACCAGAGTATTACCAAGAGTATCTATATCATCACCAAGGACAACAATATTCCTATGAACATCAATATCCACAACAAACAAAGGTTTATTACTACTAATACCCAACCCCTTCCTCTGTCCAATTGTATAATGATACACTCCCTTATGTATTCCCAATACATTTCCCTCTGTATCTACAAAATTACCACTAGGTATTTTCTTCTTTGTAGTTTTTTCAATAAAGCCAATGTAGTCATTGTCTTTGATAAAGCATACCTCTTGACTATCTGCTTTATCTGCAACAAACAAATCATTCTCTTTCGCTATTTTCCTAACATCATCTTTCTCCATATTCCCAATTGGAAAGAGTATTTTAGAAAGTTGTTCTTGTGTAAGCCTATACAAAAAATATGTTTGGTCCTTTGTACCACTCTTTCCTTTTTTTAGAAGATATCTACCATCTCTCTCCTCTATTTGTGCATAGTGTCCTGTTGCGATATATTCTGCTCCTAATTTTTCTGCTTGTTCTAGGAGTGCTTCAAACTTTACTTCTTTGTTACATACTACACATGGGTTTGGTGTTCTACCTTGTAGATATTCTTCTACAAAATTCCTTATTACTTTTTCTGAGAATATTTCTTTGAATTTGAATGTGTGGAATGGGATATTTAGTTTTTTTGCGATTTTTTGGGAGTCTTCTATGGATTTTTCTTCTTGGTATATTTCCATTGTCCCCCCTATTACTTCATATCCTTGTTGTTTTAGAAG
>CAZHSU010000069.1:0-1805 GCA_964535095.1 uncultured Candidatus Saccharibacteria bacterium
AAGTATGGCTGACCATTATTATCTTTAGCTGTTGCTTTGAATGTAATGACATTTCCAGAAGGGGTAGGGGTAGTTGTTGAACTTGCAGGATCCTCTTTAGGCCCGTTTGTAAAGGCAGGAGCAGCATTCCCAATGATAACTTCCGTTACCACTGTCTGAGAGTCCGGTGTTTGTGCTGATGTCCTAAAACTCCTAACGAGGAAAAATGAAAATGCTATTACAACAATAGCTAATGAAACCTTTAAGAGTTTGCTTCTTGGTTTCGTTGAAAGTGATGCTTTCATATGTAGTACATTATTTAATTAATTTATAATATTACTGATAACTTATATCATGATATATGCTTTTTGAACTTTAAGTCAAGGGCTTATTTCTATTCATTAATTATCCTTTGTTCTTAGGGCTTTTGAGGGGTCATTTAATAGCCCTATGAACAATTTTTTTGCTATATCCCGTTATCTTTTAATGATCTCCTCAATTTCTAAAAGTCTATTATATTTTACAATCCTCTCACCCCTATTTGGACCTCCAAACTTACAGTACCCAGCAGGTGTTGCGACTGCAAGATCTGCTAGGAAGCTATCAACGGTTTCACCACTTCTATGTGAGATTATAGATGCAAAATTATTTTCTCTCCCCAGTTTAATTGCTTCAAATGTCTCCGTAATCGTTCCTATCTGATTTGGCTTGATTAAAATTGCATTTGCAGACTTCTCATCTACACCTTTCTGAATTCTAGTGACATTTGTTGTTAACAAATCGTCGCCAACAACCATCTTGTTCTTGAAATATTCTGTAAACTTACTCCACATTGCCCAGTCATCTTGCTCAAAAGGATCCTCAATTGAAACAATAGGATATTGTGAGTACCATTCTTTTTGCAATTCAAACCATTCCTCTGCGGATAGCTCTTTGTTCTCTCTTTTCAGCTCATACTTCTTTGTCTGCTCATTGTAGAATTCTGAAGAGGCGACATCCAAAGCAATGCTGAAATCTTCACCTGGTATAAATCCTGCCAATTTAATTCCATCTAATATAATGTCAAATGCTTCTCTGTTAGATTGGATTTCCTTTGGTGCAAAAGCTCCTTCGAATCCAACTCCTGTTGAGTATCCTTTTTCGTCTAATATCTTTTCAATAGCTTTGTATACTGCAGTTCCATGTCTTAAAGCTTCCTTGAAGCTCCCAAATTTTTCCATGTTTGGCAGAATCATGTATTCTTGGATATCTGTTGCCCAGTTTCCATGTTTTCCACCTTCTAGAACAAGGATTAATGGGGTAGGGGTTTTTAGATCTCTTTTGGTGTGAGTGTTGTATGCTTCTCCATGATATATCATTGCAAGGTAATCGAAGAGTTCCAGCCCTAAGCTTTTTGCAACAACTTTGCAGAATGCAATTGAGCATGAGAGGATTACATTTCCACCTAATCTTGTTTTTAGTGGTGTGTTGTCTGCATCTATTAGTAGTTTGTCGAATTCTTCTTGGCTTTTGAATTCTTTATCTTTTATTAACTTTGCAATTTCGTTATTTACAATATCTACTGCCTTTGTGACTCCTTTTCCATTGTATCTACCCTTATCTCCATCTCTTAGTTCTAGTACCTCTGTTTTGCCTGTTGAGGCTCCTGAGGGTATGGATGCCGTTGCGATGGTTCCATCTAGTAGCTCTATTGTTGTTTGGATTGTTGGATTGCCATTTGAATCTAATATCTCGAGAGCATGTATCTTTTCTATTCTCATCTGTGTTTGTTCTACTAAGTTTATCTTCTTACATTCTGCACCATCTCTCCTCTTTTTGCAAAGTTT
>CAZHSU010000070.1:0-1647 GCA_964535095.1 uncultured Candidatus Saccharibacteria bacterium
AGTGCAATTGGGAATATTAATATCACAACCAAGAAGTAATCCATTGGTTTTAATTAAGTAAATTATTTATCGTTGTCTTTTTCTTTTTTCATGTCCTTTTTAACTTTGTTTGTAAATGTGAATACTCCTACAAAGAAAAGAAGAGATGAAATGAGTACTACATAATAGCTGAATGGGTCGCCAGCTAAATTGAATTGCTTGATAATGGAGCTGGATTGGGTGAGAAGAGAAACAGAAGTTGCAAAAAGGATTACCAAATTTATAAAGGCTAATTGTCTAATTGTAATTTTTTTCTCAAGGAAGAAAAGGACTACAACATTAAAGATTAATCCAATTAAAAGGGTCATAATAGGTATTCGTAGCTGTGTAAACATTAGAGGAATTTCATTTTCCATTTTCAAATTCATTAAAATTATTAACGAGATTCTAGCATCTTTTCAGAGAGTGAGAAACAGCAACCACAATAATTCTGTTTGTAGAAACCTCCATGTTTTTGATTGCAAGTTTCATCAATTTCTACAATATTAATTTCATATTTTTTCTTTAAGCCATTTAAGATATTCATTATAGTTCCTTTTTCTTGGTAATGGCTTGTTAGGAGGGTTGTTGTTATATTTTCTATATTATTTTCTTTTGCGTATTTCAATGAATTTTCTAATCTAATTAACCAGCATTTTAGACATCTTACTCCAAATTCCATACTGCCTTTGGTTATTTCATTCATATATTCTTTTGGTGAATAGTTTGGAATGACGAGTTTTGCATTGTATTTCTCTTTTATCTTCGGAAGAATTTTTTTAATTGCTTCTAATCTTTCTAAATATTCAGATCTTGGGTGGATATTGGGATTGTAGAAGTAGAGGGTTATTTCAGTCTCTTCATTAATTAGCTTCCTATTCTCAAGGCTGTGTATTGCATTTAAGAGGCAGTCTGCACAACAGGTATGAATTAATATATTTTTCATAACTTATTCTATCATATCTTGTCCATAGGTTATTTTTGTCTGTTATATATATCTTTTGGCTCCCTACTATACATTCCCTTCTGTTTTTGTGGTATAATATAAATAGCTATAGAAGCTTTCTGTGATAGACTGCTTAGAGTGTAAATCTCCCATATTTGTGGTGTAGCGAATTTAATTTTTATTTCTTTATAAATAATGGGTAAGAAGTTATTTGTAGGCAACCTCAGCTGGGGCATTAGAGATGCAGAGTTGAAGGAAGCATTTGCTCAATTTGGAACTGTTGAAGAAGCAGTCGTTATTATTGACAGAATGAAGAATAGATCCAAGGGTTTTGGATTTGTTACTATGTCATCCGAAGAAGAAGCACAGAAAGCAATGATGGAGATGAACGGTAAAGAACTTGATGGCAGAGCTATCAATGTTTCTGAAGCCAATGAGGAGAGAAGAGATAGATAATCTCTTTCTAATCTAGAAATTGCGGAGGGAGTAGAGATACTCCCTCTTTTTTTTTGATACATTTTGTACTTGTACTTGCTTTAGGGTCTGTCCCAGGTCTGACCCCTGTTTTCCAACCCTTTCTGCCTGTTTAATAGGATATTTGGCTTTGTGGCTTCTGAAAAAAGTTGAGAAAAAGAAGAAAGTTCACGATGCTGTGGATTAGGAAACCTTAGTACAATGCGAAT
>CAZHSU010000071.1:0-1591 GCA_964535095.1 uncultured Candidatus Saccharibacteria bacterium
TATAGATAAATTAATAGAAGGATCATAACAATGGATAAAAAAGATATAAGATATACCTTTCTAGGTATGGATTCCAGTGATGCCCTTAAGGATTATGCTTTAGAGAAAATAAGTAAAAGAGAAGATCTATTAAAAAATGCCACCTCCGTAGAGGTTGCTTTTAAACAGAGTAAAGCAACAAAGGGAGTGGAAAATGATTTTAGAGTAGATATCTCAGTAGATTTACCAGAAACACCTGTTAGAGTAGAGCAGAGAGGTGAGGATATGTATGCTAATATAGATTTTGCAGTAGATACATTAACTAGGAGATTGCAGAGGTATGTGGACAGGAAATCTAGGTGGAGTGGGGAGAAAGATTGGGAAGTAGAGGATGGTGAGGATACATATGATGATGTTAATCTTGATGATTATTCAGATTATGTACCAAAGATTGTAAGAAGAAAGAAACTTACAGATACATCACCATTGGATGAAGGAGAAGCTATTGAGAGAATGGAGATGTTAGGTCATGATTTCTTCCTTTTTAGAAATATGAAGACAGATGATATGGCTGTTGTATATAGAAGAAGAGATGGTTCTTATGGCATTGTAGAGCCGTAGGAAGAAGATTCTGAATATAGCCCTAAACAAAAAACCACCAGTATATCTGGTGGTTTTCATTTATATTAACCTTGAATCTATTTCTCTTTTGAGAGATTTTTCATTATCTGGCTAATAGTACCAAAGAACTTGTAACTTGGTTTCTCTGTAGAATTATCCTGTATGGAATACTCTGCAGATTTTGTTAATAACCAGCCTTGCTTCTCTTGAGAGACCATCTGTGTAATATAATACTCAGTTGTCTGATCCTTATACTTCTCATAATCCAACTTCTCACCTTCCTTTAATTCACTAGTTTCTTTTTCAAACAAAACACTACTGTATTGCTCAAAGAAGTTCTTTATATCATCATCTGTGTATTTGATAGTAGGGCCAATGAGTTTTGTATAATACATATCCATTCTTACCTGGTCTTCAAACTCATCTAATTTGTAATTAGCAGCTTCAAGGGCAGCTTGGAATGCTTCCTCACCACCAATCTCTTGTCGAATCTCATCCACTCTCTTATCTATTTCATCCTTACCAACTTTGACATCTTCCTTCTTTGCTTCTAACAAAACAATACTGTCATTGATGAGGGATTGTGCAGCAGCTGGTCCACTTGCCATCTCTAGAACTCTATGCCATTCTGCTTTAGAGATTCTTTTTCCATTTACAACTGCAATACTCTGCTCATTTCTTACATATTGTACTGCATAGTCTGCAAGCATAACTACTAGGAGGATTCCAATTACAATTCCTACAATTTTTAGAATTGTAGCTGTTAGTGGATTTCCCTTTATTTTCTGTACTACAGAATTTACAGGAGAAACCTTTTTCTCTGCAACTTTCGTTGTGACTGTTTTTCTCTTTGGAGTAGCCTTTTTCTCCGTTGTTGGGGTAGTTTTCTTAGAGACAATTTTCTTTGTTCTAGGCATATGAAATATATAAATAAATTATTTTAATACTATATAGTCTAACAGAATATGGGGAAAGAATAAAGGGGGTTATT
>CAZHSU010000072.1:0-1554 GCA_964535095.1 uncultured Candidatus Saccharibacteria bacterium
ATCTAAGATATGGAGAGATTTATGGAGCAATCCTTTATCCTTTTGAAGATTCCCCACATAGTATGGGTAATATAAATAATACTTCTGTGGTAACGTTTTTTCAGATAGATGGGTATAAAATATTGCTAACTGGCGATGCAGAGGCAGAAGTGGAAAAAATTCTTTTGGATTATGACTTTCTTAAGAGAATAGACATCCTTAAAGCAGGACACCACTGCTCGAGGACATCTTCCTCTGAGGAGTTCATTCGTTTCACACATGCTGAGGTGGCAGTATGCTCCTGCGGAATCCGTAACAAATTTGGACATCCGCATTATGAAACTTTAGAAAATTTTAAAAAGTACAATGTGCAATATTTGGTTACAGCTAGTGAAGGAGATATTAAGTTTGTATTTTAATATAAAGGGAAAACTGTTAGAATTACATATTCATGTACCTGTAGCTCAATCGGATAGAGCATTGGTTTGCGGAACCAAAGGTTGTCGGTTCAATTCCGACCAGGTACGTGTTGTGTGTGTATGTATGTACGGGTCTGACCCAGATCTGTCCCTCAAAAAGATATAACTATTTGCATTGTACTAAGGTTTCCTAATCCACAGCATCGTGAACTTTCTTCTTTTTCTCAACTTTTTTCAGAAGCCACAAAGCCAAATATCCTATTAAACAGGCAGAAAGGGTTGGAAAACAGGGGTCAGATCTGGGACAGACCCTGAGCAAGCCCTGAGCGAACAGGTGGAAATTGTGATAAAATAGAGGAGGCGAAGCACCTGTAGCTTAATTGGATAGAGCATCGGTCTTCGGAACCGAGTGTTGGGGGTTCGAGTCCCTCCAGGTGCGTATTGTTATATATATGAAAGAGAAAATAAAAAAAATAATTGCAGAGGTTTTGGAGGAGATGGAAGTAGATCTTTCGTCCATGGATATTGTCGTGGAGATACCTAACGCTTCTTCCAATGGTGACTATTCTACAAATATTGCAATGAGGCTTGCTTCTGCATTGAAGAAAAAGCCATTAGAAATAGCACAAGATATTGCGAGTAAGATTAAGGATATCGATTTTGCAAAAGTAGAGGCGGTTGCACCAGGTTTCATTAACTTCCATCTTTCTACAACATATCTTCTCAAAGAGCTGGAAAGGGTGGCAAATAATCCAGAGGAATACTTCAAGTTTAGTATTAATGAAGGAAAGAAGTTGGCAATTGAATATACAGATGCAAACCCATTCAAAGTTCTGCATATTGGCCATCTATATTCCAACACCGTAGGTGAGGCTTTCTCAAGGCTCCAAGAGGACCTAGGAACAGATGTAAAGAGAATTAATTACCAGGGGGATGTTGGCCTACATGTTGCTAAAACACTCTGGGGATTAGAGAAGAAGTTGAAAGAAGAGAAAAAAGCTTTTGAGAATATTGAAAAGTTGCCTTTGGCACAGAGGGTAAAGTATCTTGGAGATGCATATATTGAAGGAGCACAGGCATATGACTATTCTGATGATGCTCAGGCTAAGCAGGAGATTGATGATATCAACTATTACATTTTCTATATAACATCTCC